>CALMFQ010000119.1 GCA_937863215.1 uncultured Pseudomonadota bacterium | reverse complement strand
GAATGAGCGCGACGCGATGCTGCAGGCCTGGGCCGACACGTTCGCGCAGCAGCAGACACCCGCCTGGCCGGTACCGCAGGCGCCAATGGCGGCGCCGGCAGAGGTGGTCAGCGGCACCCCGCAGCCTGTCGCGCGATGAGCGATCTTGCCGCTACGCCGCCACTATCGCTGGCTGAGCAGCTGAATCTGGGCTGCGCCTGCCAGTTTCTCGACCGCACCAAGTTGCAGCAGCAGCTGGAGGCCGAGCCGGCATTGGCAGGGCTGGCGACCGAAATTGCCGGCACTCGCCCGCATCTGTTTGCCGCGACCATGGTGTTCATCACCTCGGCGCAGCGGCAGCAGATGCAGGCGGTGATCGCCGCGGTGGAGCAGGCCGTTGCGCTGCCCGCCTGGCAACAGGCCGCGCTGCGACAGGCGCCGGCCAGCGCCGCAATCGAGCATGGCGCCAGCGGTGTGTTTTTCGGCTACGACTTCCATCTTGGCCCGGCCGGCCCACAACTGATCGAAATCAACACCAATGCCGGCGGCGCCTATCTCAATCTGGCGCTGGCGCGGGCGCAGACTGCCTGCTGTGCCGGCATGCAGCCGCTGTATCCTCCCGCCACTGCGCTGCAGGATATGGAACAGCAATGGCTGGCGATGTTCCGCCAGGAATGGCAGGCGCAGGGGCACGGCAGGCCGCTGACAACGCTGGCGATCATCGACGAATCGCCGCAGCAGCAATATCTGTATCCGGAGTTCCTGCTATTCCAGCGCCTGTTCGAACGCGCCGGAATCCGCTGCCTGCTGGCCGATCCGGCGCAGCTGATTTGGCGCGACGGTCGTCTGTGGCTGGATGGGCAGGCGATTGACCTGGTCTACAACCGGCTGACCGATTTCTACCTGACCCAGCCCGCCAGCCAGGCATTACTGCAGGCGTATCGCGCCAACGCTGTGGTGCTCACGCCGCATCCGCGTGCGCACGCGCTGTATGCCGACAAGCGCCATCTGGCTTGGTTGAGCGACCCGCAGTGGCTGGCCGCACTGGGATTGCCATCGGAGCTACGGCAACGCTTGCTGGCAGGCGTGCCGGCCACGCGCCTGGTCACACCCGCCAACGCCAACGAGCTCTGGGCGCAGCGCCGGCAACTGTTCTTCAAGCCGGCCAGCGGCTTTGGCAGCCGCGCCGCTTATCGTGGCGACAAACTGACGCGTCGGGTGTGGGACGAAATCGTCGCCGGCGAATACGTGGCGCAGCGTATCGCATTGCCGAGCGAGCGCGTGGTGGCGCTGGAGCCGGGCAATCGCAGCGAACTCAAACTCGATGTCCGCGCCTACGTCTATCGTGGCCGGATTCAGCTGTTCGCCGCACGGCTGTACAGTGGCCAGACCACCAATTTCCGCACAGCGGGCGGTGGCTTCGCGCCGGTTTTCGTCGTGTCCGATCCGGCCAAGCCGGCCGGCGCTCATTTGTAACAAAATGAAATAAAGCGTTACAAATCCTTGCTTCGGCTTCGATCCCGACAAAGTCAGGCTACAACGTCCCGCTACACTATTGATTCGGCCCGATTATGTTTGAACCTGCTCCAAATACTCCCTCCCTTTCAAGGGGAGGGTTGGGGTGGGGATGGGGCTATAGATGCGGCGCAGAGCCCCCATCCCCCTCCCCACCTCCCCCTTGAAAGGGGAGGAGCTGTCTTGGCGAATTCAAACTTCACTTGGCCGCATCTATATTGGCGGCGCCCGGGCGTTTCGGCGCAATGCTGAAAGCCGTATCAACCGAATTTGGGATAGATATCAAATGCAAGACAAGCTGCTGGTCGGTTTGACCACCTATCCGGGCGGATTCGAACGTCAGGCCATTCTGCACAAGGTGCTGCGTCATTTCCGCAGCCGGCATGGAGCGAATCTGCCGCTGCTGGTGGTAAGCGATGGCCCGCTTGCCGATGCCGGCGTGTATCGCCATGCCGATTTTGTGCTGTGCCGCGGCGGGCCGTCGGGGTTGCAGCAGGGGGAGTTGGACAGCATCAAGCTGCTGTGCGCATTTGCCAGGGCGCAGAATTTCAGATACGTGCTGAAATTCTCCGGCGACATCATCCTCGGGCAGCCGGACTGGGCCTGCCGGGCGCTGCAGTTGCTGCAGCACCGGCGCAAGAAGATCGTTTCCACCCATTGGTTCGAGCATGATTCATGGGTGGTGGGGACCAAATTCCTGGTGGCGGAAACCGAATTCCTCGCCTCGGTACTGCCGGACCGGATTGCGCCGCATCAATGCCTCGAACGTGCCTTGACCGCATCGATTTCCCGGCAGGCCGAGCTGGCGGACGTGGCCTACCTGATCAATTCGGCCACCGGCGAAAAACACGAGGCCGAGGCCGAGCTGCGCGCCTGGCAATGGGAGCACGCCCATCAATTGCACAAGTTCGTGCATCTCGACGATGTGGCGAGTGTGCCGGAGCGGCTGCTGGAGCGCCATCTGCTGTGCCCGTTGCTGCGGGCCCGGCGCGAATTGTCGCGTTTTGTTGCCCGGCTTTATTGAGCGCGCCTGCATTCAACGCCTGCCTGGCCCCGATTGCGCCGCCGCAGCAAGAGCGCGAGCGCCGCTGAATCCGCTGCCATCGGTGCCGCAGTACGGGCGGCGAGTGCGAATATCCGCCGTTTCCTAATTTTCGCCTAAGTTTCGCCCGCCACACTGTCGCCGTACCCGAGCCGTTCGGGTTGCTTCAACTCATTCCACAAGGCGGATCAATGAAAAAAATTGCGCTTAGTCTAGTTACTGCCGGCATGCTCGGGGCGTGCGCGTCCACGCCGGCACCCCAGCCACAATCGGCCGCAGCGGCCAAGACCGCGGCAGCCGGCAACAGTGTCAGCCTCGCTGCCAGTAACGCCAGCAGCAAGGCTGCCAGCGAGGCCAAGGTAAGCGCCAGCACGCTGGCGCCGCATCTCGACCCGGCCAACCGGCTGGCGCAGAAACGCAGCGTGTATTTCGACTATGACCGCTACACCGTTCGCGATGCAGAGCTCGGCACGGTCGAAACGCACGCCAAATACCTGGCCGGCAAGCCGGGCCTGCAGCTGAAGATCGAAGGCAATGCCGACGAGCGCGGCAGCCGCGAATACAACCTTGCACTGGGTCAGAAACGGGCCGAGGCAGTGAAACGCTTGATG
>CALMFQ010000118.1 GCA_937863215.1 uncultured Pseudomonadota bacterium | reverse complement strand
GCCGGCGCGACCTGATCGGCATGGCGCCGCACCATCTGGTGCCGCCGCTGCAGGCAATCGAGCGTAAACCGAAGGCATCGCCACAAGCCAAGCCTGGCGCGGCCTGCAGAGCAGGCCTGCAGCCCGCATCCAGAGCGGCGTTCAAGCCGGGTGGCAAATCTGCGCCGCGTGGCGCGGCCGGCGCCGGCAAGCGCGGCAAGCCCTGAGCCAGCGGCTCAGTCTGGCGCCGGCTGAAACAGGTAGAGAACGAAATCGTTGCCGGCGAGCAGGAACGATTCGACCACAATCGGTTTTTCCTGCTTGTCGCTGACCAGCGTGTAGCGCCGGCCGGCAGTCAGCGCCGGCTCCGGCAGCAGCAGCGCCCCCGCCGTGCGTTCGCCGCAGGGCGGCAGCAGCAACGCCATCTGCCGCTCCTGCGCATCGCCGACAATGCTCGCTGAGCTGACGCTGTCGCTCAGCAGCTCGACACCGACAAAGCGCCGCCCATCCAGCTCGGCGGCGGTGCGGCGGATGATCCCCAGCGCCCAGCAGCTGCGGCGTTCCTGATACAGCGCGATCAGCGCACCGGTGCGCGCGTGCCGGTATTCCTGGTCGAACAGCATGCCGACGCCACGGCGGCTGATATTGAACAGGCTTGCCTCGACCACCAGCGCATCCTGCGCCGGTCGGCGCTTCACCGGCTGTGCCAGCAGACCGCGAATGCGCAGCGTATCGCAACAAGCCCAGATTTGCCCGTCGATGGCCTCGCGTGGTTCGGCGCGGCTGCGCGCGCGGCTGACCCAGCTATTGCGCATGATGTCGATCAGCGCCAGCGTTTCGCTCGCCGTCTGCCCCGGCAGCGGCCGCACCAGTTGCTCCAGCGGCACGGCATTGCCCAGCTCCTGGCGCCAGTGGCCGGTGATTTCGTCCAGCTCCTCGAAACCGAGAAACAATGCGCGCATATCGTCGCCGGCGCGCTCCCAGCCTTCCAGCCGGTCCGGCCGGCCTTGTGACGACAGAGTCAGCACGAACGGCGCGGTCGGCAGGTATACCGGCGACAACAACACCTGGCCCGCCAGATAGCCGATCAGCCGCTCGGCAATCAGCACCTGGCGCAGATCCAGCGGCAACGGCAGCACCATGCTCAGCAGCGCCAGCCGCCCGAGCTGCTGGCCGATATCGGCATCGACACGCGTCAGCTCGATGCGGAAATCGTCGCCGGTTTCGCTCTTGACGCAAAACGGGCCGATGATGCGGCGCCAGTTGAGCGCATCGGCGCTGTCCTTGCCCAACCGCTGCAGCAGGAATGCGCTGGCGGTCCAGCGCAGGAAAATGGCCACCAGCTCGCCGCTAACGCCTTTGTGCTTGATCGCTTCGCTCGCCTGATAGCGGAATGCGTTGACCAGCTGCAGCCCATGCCGCAGCAACAGGCCGAGACGCGCGCTCCCGGCTTCGGTTTCTGCCAGCGTCTGTTTCAGCGACAGCACCGCCTGATGCGCCGGCTCGTCCAGCAACAGCAGCAGGCGCACCTTGTCGGCCGGCGCCGTGAGTTGCCCACCGCAATGATTAAGCGTGCTGCACAGCTGTTCCAGCGTCGGCAACACCGCTGCCCCGCGCAGCTGCTCCAGTGCCTGCCTGGCCTGCTGCAGCGGATGGTCGCGCGACGTAAGCGGTCGGAACAGGTCGAGCATGACGGCACCCTAGCAAGGCAGACAGATGCATTAGTTGTAGTCGCTGATACGGCCGGCGGCGACCCCGCAGGCAGGCACAGCTCAGGGCAACGGCGCCGCCAGCATGCCGGCCAGATTCACCAGCAGATGCACCAGCATCGATGGCCCGAGGCCGCCGGTGCGTTCGTACAGCCAGGTCATCAGGCTGCCGAAAATCAGCATGCTGAACGCCCAGACGCTGCCAGCCACCGACAGGTGCGGCCACATGTAGAAAAAATGAAGGGAATGGCGCAGGCCGAACATGCCGACCGCAATTGCCCACGCCACCGCCTGCGGCAGTGCCTGCTTCAGCGAGCCGTAAACATAACCGCGATAGAACAGCTCTTCCGCCAGCGGCGCCCAGATCAGCACCAGCAGGCCGAAGATGCCCTCCGCCAGCCACGGCGACAAGTGCTCGCGACTGGCGACGGTGGCCACCATCAGGTCGGTTGCGGCGGAGATCGAGTAGAACGGCTGATACAGCCCGAGCCGGCCGAGCAGCCAGTCGTAGCCGATGGTGAAGATACCGGAGTCGATGCCGATGGCTACCACCGCAACCAGTGCGGTGATGCGCCACAGCGCCTTGCCGCTGAGCCGGGCAGGCCGGATCGGGCAGATGCCGAGCCACAGCGGCACCGCCAGCGCCAGTGCGCCATAGCTGAGGAAATACGGCGACCACGGCGCGTTGGTGGTTTCGATACGGCACAGCACCGTCGCCGCTACCAGCGTGAACAATACGCCGGGAACGCTAACCAGCCAGGCGCGCAGGCGTTGGACAAAACCCGGATCGACAACAGGGGAGACAGCATTCATGGGAGGAAACCCCGCGATGGAAAGAAGCCATCACTGCTGCGGCGCAGCAGACAATCCGGCATCTTACCGCGCCCGGGGTGTTCGCCGTCAAGCCCCGCCTGTGGCTATTTTCCCGCTTGGCGCCGCACCGTGATCGACTCGCCGCCGATGCCCCAGTTATCGGTTTCCACTTCGTCGATCACCACCACCGTGGTATTCGGATTCTTGTTCAGCACATCCACCAGCAGCTGGGTCACGCCACTGATCAGTTGAGCCTTCTGCTCGGCGGTCGCGCCTTCGCGAGTGATCTTGATATTTACGTACGGCATGGCTGTTTCTCCTTGGCAAAAGCATTGAAAGCATGGCTGCGCGCCGGCCGGCTCGTCAGCGCCGAGCCGATCAGGCAGGCGGCGCCGGCAATCAGGGTAAGCGTGGCGATCTGCAGCGCCAGCAGCATGCCATCGCTGCGTGCGGCCAGCGCAGCGGTGATCAGCGGGCCGATAATCTGCGCCAGGCCGTAGGCCGAGGTCATCACGCCAACGGTACGGCTGCCGCCGTGCGGATCGTGCTTGCGCGCCAGCATCATCGCCATGGTGACGATACCGAGAAAGGTGCCGCCCAGCAGCAGCGCACCGCTGGCCGCGCCCAGCTTGTTCGGCCACCAGATCGGCGCCATCACGCCAATCGCCTGCAGCCCATACGCCAGCAACAGCGCCCGCACCTCGCCATAACGCTGCGCCAGCCAGCTCCAGAATACACTCGACGGAATCGCCGCCAGACCGACGATCACCCAGCTCAGCGCGGCGAAGCTGCCCATTCCCGGTGTGTTGCGAACGATCGCCGGCAAAAACGTCATGCTGACGATATAGCCCAGCCCGGCGCAGCCGTAGCCGGCCACCACCAGCAGGTAGGCCGGTGTCCATGCCGAAGGCGCGGCATTGCCTGCAGCCACCGCGGCCGGCCCGGCCTGCAGCTGCCAGGCCGGGCGCAACAGCAGCACGCAGATCGCCGCCAGCGCCAGCCACGCCGCCTGCCAACCCCAGCCGGCCGCATCCACTTGCAGCACCAGCAAACCGGACAACGCAATCCCGCTGCCGACACCGGCATACAGCAGCCCGCCCAGCGCCGAACGCCCGGCCTGCGCCAGCCGCTCCAGCACCAGATTGGCGGCATACACAAACACCACACCGTTACCGATACCGGATGCCAGCCGCAGCAGCAGCCAGCCCTCGACCGCGTGGGTCAGGCCCATCAGCGCAGTGGTGGCAATGCTCACCAGCAGGCCGATGCGCAAACGCCTAGTCCGCTCGCCGTGGAAAAATACCGTGACTAGCGCCCCCAGCAGATAGCCGACATAGTTCGCCGCCGCCAGCCAGCCGCCCTGCTCCAGCGTCAGCCCGTCTTCGCGCATGAGCGGCAGAATCGGCGTATAGGCAAAGCGGCCGATGCCATGCACGATGATCAACGCGGCAATACCGCCAAACAGCGTGTAAATCATTGAAGAATCGGATGGGCGAGACATGGAAAACTCCGGCCGGAACAAGAACACAGCCTGCAGATTACGCCGCTTTTTATTTCATTAAAAATGATTAATAATGATTTTATTCATCACTTTTGCTGATTGAAAAAATGGACATCACCGCGCTGAAGATATTTCTGGCAGTGGCCGAAACCGGCGGCGTTACCCGTGCGGCGGAAAAGCTGCATTACGTGCAATCCAACGTCACCGCCCGCCTCAAGCAGCTGGAAGAAGACCTCGGCACGCCGCTGTTCTACCGCAACGGCCGCAAGCTGCAGATCACCCCGGCCGGGCAGATTCTCAGCGGTTACGCCGAGCGTATCCTGCGCCTCACCGAAGAAGCGCGTCAGGCGGTGCAGGATTCGCCCGA
>CALMFQ010000117.1 GCA_937863215.1 uncultured Pseudomonadota bacterium | reverse complement strand
GTTCCGCCAAACGGTCGCCAGTGTCCGGGGCGTTGGCCGATGAGGGGTCAGCTCACGAAACGGAAATTAAAGCACGCTAAGCCTCCCCGGATGTCCGTAGCGGCCTGAACTGCCCCTGCTTGATCTCCCGGGTCTGCGGCCAGATGTAATCGCCGGTCAGGAGGATGTGCTCCCAGCCCAGTGGCGACAGGTGAGTCAGCAGTGTTTCGTCAACCTCCTTGCCCGAACCCCGCAGCGACTGCACGGCCCGCTCGATATAAACCGTGTTCCACAGCACGATGGCGGCCACCACCAGGTTGAGGCCGCTGGCTCGATAGCGCTGGTTCTCGAAGCTCCGATCGCGGATTTCCCCGAGTCGGTTCAGGAACACGGCGCGGGCCAGTGAGTTCTTGGCTTCCCCCTTGTTCAAGCCAATCTGCACGCGCCGACGCAGCTCGACATGCTGCATCCAGTCAAGCATGAACAGCGAGCGTTCAATCCGCCCGAGTTCGCGCAGCGCCACCGCCAGCCCGTTCTGGCGCGGGTAGCTGCCGAGCTTGCGTAACATCAGGGAGGCCGTCACCGTGCCGGATTGAGGTTGCCAGCCGCAGAATCTCATCCCAGTGCATGCTGATATGTTTCACGTTGATATTGCCGCCCACCAGGCCGGCGAGCGTCGGGTACTGCTTGGCGTCACCGCGAATGTACAGGCGCTTGTCAGCCAGATCACGAATACGGGGCGCAAAGCGGAAGCCCAGTAACTGTGTCAGGCCAAACACATGTTCGGTGAACCCGGCTGTGTCGGTGTAGTGCTCCTCAATCCGCAAATCCGATTCGTGGTACAACAGACCATCCAGAACGTGGGTGGCGTCGCGCACCGCCGCATTGATGACCTTGGTGTGGAACGGCGCGTACTGATCGTTGATGTGGGTGTAAAACTGCACACCAGGCTCCTGGCCGTATTTCAGATTCACCTGCCCACCAGACTGTCCGCGGCCACCCGCCTTGAAATTCTGGCCGTCCGACGATGACGTGGTGCCGTCACCCCAATAGGCGGCGAACGGCTGCCGCAACTGGGCGTTGACCAGTTCGGCCAGCCCGGCCGAGTAGGTCTCATCCCGGATATACCACGCGTGCAACCAGGTCAGCTTGGCATAGGTCGTCCCAGGGCAGGACTCGGCCATTTTGCTCAAACCTAGATTGATGGCGTCGGCCAGAATAGCCGTCAACAGCAGGTGCTGATCCTCAGAGGGGTCTCCGCTCTTGAGGTGGGAAAAGTGCTGGGTAAAGCCAACCCAGTTATCCACCTCCAGCAATAGCTCGGTAATTTTCAAGTGCGGCAACATGCCATAAACCAACGACATCAGCTCAGCGGCTTCAGGCGGGACCGCGTTGTCCAGCGGTGTGATCTTGAGACGGCCATTACTGGTTATGACGGCATCCGGCAATTCGTTGGCGGCGGCCAGCCGCTCCACGGCCGCCATTTCCTTTTCCAACAGGGCAAACCGGGTCTCCAGAAAGCGGGAGCAATCGGTGTCCACCGCCAGCCCAAGCTGCTGTTGTGCGTGCTGCGCCGCGAAGTGATTCGGAGGCAGCAGATATTCCTCGAAATCCTTGAATTGGCGTGAACCCTGTACCCAAATATCACCCGAGCGCAACGAGTTCTTCAGCTCAGTCAGCACGCACAATTCATAGAAGCGTCGATCCAGCCCCTCCGGCGTTCGCACCAGATTTTCCCAGCGCTTGCGCACAAACGAAGTGGGAGCATCGTCCGGCACTTTGCGTGCTTGGCGCGCGTTCATATCCTTGATCACGTTGACCCCGGCCAGCAGGTCGAGTGCGACCGGCGCGGCTTTCATGGGAAGCGCTGTCAGCAGAGTCGGGGTGTAGCGCCGTAGCTGGTTGAAGTCGTCACCGATCAGCGACAAAAAGTCGAAGTTCTCAGGCTGCGCCAACTGCTCCGCTTCGGTGATACTCTGGCTGAGCATGTCCCAGGGGATGACAGCCTCGATGGCCGCAAAGGGGTCGCCACCGGACTGCTTGGCGTCCAGCAGGGCGCGGCCGATACGTGAGTAAAGACGCACCTTGTCGTTGATGGCTTTGCCGGATTGCTGGAAGCGGTCAGCATGATTGCGCTTGGCTTTGCTGAACACGGAGCCCATGTAACGGTCGTGCAGGTCGATTATTTCGTCGATCAGGGTGGCGCGAGTATCGAGCAGCAAGGCTGCCAGCGTCGCATAACGCCGGGTTGGCTCCAGGTCACGAAGATGCTGGGCGGTCATTTGCCCGCCTTCGCGGGCGAGCTTCAGCAAGCGATTCTGGTGGATTGTGTGGTCCAGCCCCGGCGGGATATCCAGTTCATCGATGGCTTTCAGGCGGCCCAGATGGATTAACACATGCCTCGGCTTGGGTGGGCCGGGTGGCTGGCGCAGCCAAATCAGTCCACTGCTCTTGGTGCCGTCGCGCAATGTCAGCAGCTGGTCCAGGGACCGCCTGTGCTGATCCGACAGTGGCGCGATCAGCGCCTCGTGCATCTGGCGTGTGCCACGTGCCAAGGCCTCGCTACACAGTCGGTCAATGACGTCCACTGTTGGCAAAATGATGCGCTGTTGCCTCAGCCGTTCAACCAGAGCGGCAGCGATAACAGGGCCATGGTCCGTTTGCCGGCCCAACTCGGTCAGCTGGTGGGCAAGGCGTCGATAATCAGTGGCGGAGAACAGTGTCAGCTGCAGCCAGTCCTGCAACTCCACCAGATGCTCCCGCCGGGTCTGCGCCCGCTGGGCATATTGCGGCCAGACATCGGGACTGATCTGCAATTGCCGGCCGATGAGGGCCAGCAAGGGAAAGGGAGGATCCGTATCAGGCGGCAGAATAAAGCCGGGATGACGCAGGCAACACAATAGCACCGTAAAACCAAGACGGTTGTGATCGCCGCGCCGCCGCTGGATGACGGATAAGTCCGGTGCCGACAAGGTGTAGTACCTGATGAGGTCGGCCTCATCTGCCGGGAAGGCAAACAGCTCGGCACGTTCCGCCGGTGTCAGCAAGCTGCGACGAGGCATGGTCGATCCCCTTCTGTTTGTAGACAACGGATGAATCTGGCTATCACTGGGCCACGCCCCAGTGATAGCGGAGCAGGAGGGCCAGGAATCATCTCAATAGAATTGTTTTTGCATTTTGATTGCACTACTATCGAAAAGTCTATAACTCATGTGATAAAAATGATCGTCGGCTACGCACGTACCTCCACCATTGAACAAGTTGCTGGATTCGAGGCCCAGCTGAAGGCGCTTGAGGCCGCCCAGTGCGAAAAAATCTTCCGCAAGCAGGTCTCATCCGTTGCCCGGCGCGCGCAACTTCAAGCGCCGTTGGAGCTTGTCCGGGAGGGTGATGTCTTGGTGGCGACCAAACTCGACCGGCTGGCGCGCTCGGTAGCGGACCTCATGGCGATCATCCAGACGCTGGAATCCAAGCAGGTGGGCTTGCGCGTGCTGAACCTTGGCATGGACACACAAACACCCACGGGTCGGCTGATGCTGACGGTATTGGGGGGTGTCGCCCAGTTCGAGCGGGAGATGATGCTGGAACGACAGCGGGAAGGCATC
>CALMFQ010000116.1 GCA_937863215.1 uncultured Pseudomonadota bacterium | reverse complement strand
CCGTTGCGGCGGAGACTGCGGCCGCAACCTCTGCCGGTGTGGCTTTCAACGGCGACTGGCCTGGCCTGGTGGCGCGCCTGACTATCGGTGGCATGGCCAAGATGCTGGCGCAGAATTGTGCGCTGCAGGCTCATTCGGGCGATTTGTTCGATCTGGTGTTGCCTTCCTCGGCCCGGCATCTGGCCGACCGGGGTTACCAGGAAAAGCTGAAAGCGGCGCTGGAAACGTTTCTTGGTGCGCCGGTGCGATTGCAGGTCACCATCGGTGAAGCTGCTGCGGCGACACCAGTGGCGCTGCAGCAGCAGGCGCGCGCCGAGCGTCAGTCCGAAGCGGACGTGGCGATCCGCAGCGATCCGTTCGTGCGCGAAGTGGTCGAGCAGTTTGATGCAACAATTGTCGAAGGCTCGATCAAGCCTTTGACCTAATCAATCAGGAGAATGAAGCATGATGAAGGGCGGTTTGGGCAATCTGATGAAGCAGGCCCAGCAGATGCAGGACAACATGAAAAAAATGCAGGACTCGCTTGGCTCGGTGGAAGTCGAAGGCCAGGCCGGTGCCGGCATGGTCAAGGTGGTGATGACCTGTCATCACGACGTCAAGCGCGTCACCATCGATCCAAGCCTGATGGGCGAAGACAAGGAAATGCTGGAGGATCTGCTGGCTGCGGCGGTCAACGATGCCAATCGGCGCGTGGAAACGACCGTGCAGGAGAAAATGGCCGGCTTTACCAATGGCATGGGCCTGCCGCCGGGCTTCAAGCTGCCATTCTGATGCCGCGCGATAGTCGGGCTGCGAGATGAAAACGCCGTCGTCTCTGGATCGGCTGGTAGAGGCGCTCCGGGTTCTGCCCGGAGTCGGCCCCAAATCGGCGCAACGCATGGCATTTCATCTACTGCAGCGCGAGCAGGGCGGAGCGCTGCGTCTGGCAGACGCTATCACTCACGCCCTGCAGGCGCTGAAGCATTGCAGCCGTTGCAATACCTTTACCGAGACCGACCCTTGCTCGCTGTGTAGCGATCCGGATCGTGACGGCGGTATTCTGTGTGTAGTGGAAATGCCGGCCGATCTGCTGATGGTGGAACAGGCGTTGTGCTATTCCGGGTTGTATTTTGTGCTGATGGGGCGGCTCAGCCCGCTGGATGGCGTCGGCCCGCGCGAAATCAACTTGGAGCGCCTGTTGCAGCGTGCTACCGATGGCATGGTGCGCGAAGTGATCCTGTCGACCAATTACACCGTGGAAGGTGAGGCGACCGCGCATTACATCGCGGAAATGCTCAAGGCCCGTGGCTTGCAGGTTTCGCGGATTGCGCGCGGGCTGCCGGTAGGCGGCGAGCTGGAGCATATCGATGCCGGAACGCTGGCGCAGGCGCTGCTGGAGCGCAAGGCCGTCTGAGAGGCTGTTCACGCTCTGTCGCGAGCGGCCCTCAGCGGGGCGAAGAGCAGCACAAAAACCGGAGTTTACTTGAGTAAATGAGGATTTTGAGCCGCACATGAGCCCCGCTCAGGGCTGCACAGCAAGATCGTGAACAGCCTCTGAGCTTCAGAGAAACTGGCTGGGAAACTGCTCCTGTTCCAGCGTACGGCAGTCGATGAGCTGCAGGTCGTTGTCCTTGGCGAATGCCATCAGGAAGGCATAGACGTTCGGGTCGATCTGTTCCAGATGCTTGTCGACCGCAACGCAATTGATGCCGTTGTGTGTCAGTGGACGCACATAGGCGTGGTACGACATTTTGCGGTCGTGACCGAAGGTGGACAGAATGCCGGACAGGCGCTCGGCCCAGTCGCTGGGGCGGAATGTCCGGCCTGTCGAGGTTATGCCTTGTATCAGGACTTCGTACGGATTGCAGATCATGGGCAGTACAGGAAAGTGACCGGATCAGAGTATATAACACACTCAATATAGATGATTTTCGGGCTAACCCTTATAGCGCGCCGTTTTGCCGGGGTTGGCCATCATTTTGCTTGCATCGCTGCCGCAATTGCGATAAATAGTACGATTCCCGAAAAATAGTTACGGCGGTAACCATACCGCCGTGTTTGTTTCTGGCGCGCGACATGCTTCGCGGGGCCAGACAGGTAACCCGGAGGGGCCGCCGGCCTGGCGTTGGCGGACAGACCATCATGTCAATCAAGCATTATCTGCAGTTCAAGGATTTTTCCCGCGCTGAATACGATTATCTGTTCCAGCGTTCGGTATTCATCAAGCAGCAGTTCAAGACCTACCAGCCGTATCAGCCGCTCAAGGACCGCACCCTGGCGATGGTGTTCGAAAAGAACTCCACCCGTACCCGTGTGTCGTTCGAGGCCGGTATGTACCAGATGGGCGGCATCGCCATTAACCTGACCACCGGCGATACCCAGCTGGGGCGCGGCGAGCCGATCGAGGATGTGGCGCGGGTGATTTCGCGCATGGTCGATGTGGTGATGATCCGCACTTTCGATCATCAGATCATCGAGCATTTCGCCGAATATTCGCGAGTGCCGGTAATCAATGGCCTGACCGACGACCATCATCCGTGCCAGATCATGGCCGATATTTTCACCTTTATTGAGCACCGTGGCCCGATTGACGGCAAGGTGGTCGCCTGGATCGGCGATGGCAACAACGTCGCGCGCACTTGGGCGCAGGCAGCCAGGGTGTTCGGTTTTACCCTGCATGTTTCGACCCCGCCAGGATTCGAATTGCAGGCCGGTGACGATACCGGCGAGCACCTGAAAGTGTTTGCCGACCCGATGGATGCGGTACGCGGCGCCGATCTGGTGACTACCGATGTCTGGACCAGCATGGGCTGGGAGGATGAGGCGGAAGAGCGCAAGCGCAAGTTCGCCGATTGGCAGGTGGATGCCGAGATGATGCAGGCCGCCAAGGTCGATGCATTGTTCATGCATTGCCTGCCGGCGCATCGCGGCGAAGAAGTGTCGGCCGATGTGATCGATGGCGCGCAATCGGTGGTTTGGGACGAGGCGGAGAATCGCCTGCATACGCAAAAAGCGGTGCTGGAATATCTGTTGCTCGGCCGGGTTTGAATTTTTCCGGGTACGGCGTAGCAACGTGCCCGTCCATTGCTGTTATCCAGCAAACTGAACAAGCAGGAACAATCATGTCTGAAATCAATAAAGTAGTGCTCGCCTATTCCGGCGGTCTGGACACCTCGGTCATCCTCAAGTGGCTACAGGATACCTACAAATGCGAAGTGGTGACTTTCACCGCCGACCTGGGGCAGGGTGAAGAACTGGAACCGGCGCGTCAGAAGGCGCTGCAATTCGGTATCAAGCCGGAAAACATCTTCATCGACGATCTGCGCGAAGAGTTTGTGCGCGACTTTGTCTTCCCGATGTTCCGCGCCAACACCATTTACGAAGGCGAATATCTGCTTGGCACTTCGATTGCGCGCCCACTGATCGCCAAGCGCCAGATCGAAATCGCCCGCCAGACCGGCGCGCAGGCGGTGTCGCACGGCGCAACCGGCAAGGGCAACGATCAGGTGCGTTTCGAGCTGGGCTATTACGCGCTGATGCCGAACATCAAGGTGATCGCGCCGTGGCGCGAGTGGGATCTGCTGTCGCGCGAGAAGCTGCTCAACTACGCCGAAACTCACGGTATTCCGATCGACATGAAGCACAAACAGGGTGGCTCGCCGTATTCGATGGATGCCAACCTGCTGCACATCTCGTATGAAGGCCGTCATCTGGAAGACCCGAAAGCCGAGGCCGAAGAAGCCATGTGGCGCTGGACGGTCAGCCCGGAAGCCGCGCCGGATGCAGCGGAATTCCTCGATCTGGAATTCGAGCGGGGCGATCTGGTCGCGATCAACGGTCAGCGCATGAAGCCGCACGAGTTGCTGGCGCAGCTGAACCAGATCGGCGGCAAGCATGGCATTGGCCGCCTCGACTTGGTGGAAAACCGCTATGTGGGCATGAAATCGCGTGGCTGCTACGAAACCCCGGGCGGCACCATTCTGCTCAAGGCGCATCGCGGCATCGAATCGATCACGCTGGATCGCGAAGTGGCGCACCTGAAAGATGACTTGATGGCGCGTTATGCCAGCATGATCTACACCGGCTACTGGTGGGCGCCAGAGCGCGTTGCGCTGCAGACGCTGATCGATCACACGCAGCAGAACGTCAACGGCTGGGTGCGGGTCAAGTTGTACAAGGGCGGGGTATCGGTGGTCAGCCGCGATTCGAAAGACTCGCTGTTCGACTCGACCATCGCCACCTTCGAAGACGACGGCGGAGCCTACAACCAGGCGGATGCGGCCGGTTTTATCAAGCTGAACGCCTTGCGTATGCGTATTGCCTCGCGTTTGCGCAAATAGTTTTGTTGCGGTGCGGTATCAAACGGCGGCCTGATGGCCGCTTTTCCGTTTTTCATGGCCTATTTGATGCTGCATTGCGATTGGATAATCTGTTAATATGCGCATGCATGTCAGGCAGACGCCTGAAACTTGCTTGCGCTTTATATTGACCTAGAGAGCCTGCCGTTCACCGATGAATGAAGAGCTGTTTACAGAATTGTCGTTGCAAATCGGTATTACCGGCCTGATCGCATACATGGGGTGGATCGTTTACGATCTGGCCAAAGAGTCGAAAGCAGGCCGGTACGGTACGGCGGTAATGTTTTTCGCTTTGGGCCTGGGGGTGGTCGGTTTCATGATCAAGACCATTCTGACCAAGGTTTTGTCCTAATCAATCAAGCATCTGGAGTCAATCGTGTCGCAGTTCGATAACGTAAGCGTAGTCAAGAAAGCCAATATTTATTTCGACGGTAAATGTGTCAGCCACACCGTTGTTTTCGCGGATGGCACCAAAAAGACCATCGGCGTGATTTTTCCGTCAAGCCTGACATTCAATACCGGCGCACCGGAAATCATGGAATTGAATGCCGGCAAATGCCGTATCCGTCTTGCGGGTGCCAGCGAATGGCTGCAGTACGAAGGCGGCCAGTCGTTCAATGTGCCGGGTAACTCCTCGTTTGATATCGAAACGCTGGAAACCTTGGATTATGTGTGCCATTTCGGCTAAGGTGAAGTTGTAGTCCTGCTGTTTGTTTGACCTGCATTAAACAGCGGACCGTGTTGTAGCACCGTCTTTTCGTTCTCCTCGTTTATCAGCCTGGCTCCGCTCTGCGGCGGGCTGATTTTTTTTGCCTGCGAATTGGCTAGAGTATTTTGCCTATACTGTGCTGGTGTGCGAGGGAGGGAATTCGGATGCGGTTACTTGGCGCTCTGCTGTTGCTGGCTCTGGCCGGGTGTGCCACCTTGTCGGAGAACGAGTGTCGTAGTGCCGACTGGTACGAGCTGGGCGAGCATGACGGTTTTGCCGGCTATCCGCGGGCACGCATCGAAGAGCATGCCGAGGCTTGCGGCAAGATTGGCATCTATCCGAATCGCGACGCCTATTTTTCTGGCCGTGAGCAGGGCGTATACCGTTACTGTGAGCCGCGTCATGGCTATGAGGTCGGGCGTGCCGGTGAAACCTACCGCAACGTGTGCAGCGGTGAACGTGAGACACGTTTCTTGCGGCAGTATCGTGCCGGCCGGCAATTGTACGACCTGGAACAGCAGATCCGGCGTGGCGAAAGCGAGATCGGCAAGCTGGAGCAGCAACTGGAAAAGGCGTCCAGCGATACCGAGCGCACCCGACTGCGTGGCCAGATTGCCGAGCGCGATCGCGAGCAGTCGCTGTTGCGCCGCCAGTTGCGTGCGCTGGAGTCGATGTAATCTTCGTCGCTTGTGAAGGTGTTGAGCTAAAATGCGTGGCTCGTGTGATTGGGAATATGAGTATGCCGTCGTTTGATATTGTTTCGGAAGTGAATGAAGTTGAAGTGCGCAATGCGGTGGAGCAGACCAACAAGGAGGTCGGCACCCGATTCGATTTCAAGGGTACCGATGCGCGGGTGGAGCAGACTGGCAAGGTGCTGACATTGTTTGCCGACAACGAGTTTCAGGTGGAGCAGGTGAAGGATATCCTGCTGGCCAAATTTGCCAAGCGCGGTGTCGATGTACGTTG
>CALMFQ010000115.1 GCA_937863215.1 uncultured Pseudomonadota bacterium | reverse complement strand
TTGTCAAACGAGCAGAAAAGGTTTACGCCCGATGAGTTCGTATCTGAATATAGAAGTGGTATACGCCCTGCCGCAGAGGCAGACGCTGGTCGCGCTGCAGGTTGCCGCCGGCTGCACCGCACAGCAGGCGGTATTGCAGTCGGGCATCCTGGTGCAGTATCCGGAGCTGGATGTGAAGCTGCTTAAACTGGGTATTTTCTCCCGCCCGGTGGCGGCAGATACGCAGTTGCGCGAGCACGACCGGGTGGAAATCTATCGCCCGCTGCTGGCCGATCCGAAACAGGCACGCCGGCGTCGTGCAGCGGATGTCAAAGCGGGCAGGGGCTGATTATCGTCAGGCCGCGGTCAGTTTGCCGCGGCGATCCAGCTCGCCTCGCAGCCGGCGATCCGGTTTGACATCCGCGCGACGTTCCATGGCTTCTTGCAGGCGGATTTCCGCGCTGGCCCGGCGATCGCTGCCGCTGCGACGTTCCATGCCCGTTCTGCGGTCGATTCCGGCCGGCACGCCATTAATGAAATAAACCTTGGCCGGCTTGACCAGCCGGTCGATGAATTCGAGCAGATCATCCTGTGCATAGAACGGTTGACCATTGATCAGCAGGAATGAGATGACCGGATTCTGCTGGCGGTCGCTGGCCAACCACTGGGCGGCATTCTTGTGCAGCAGGAACGGTTGCAGGAATTCCGCCGCCTGCAGATCGCTGAGCAGTTTGCCATTGCTGTCCATCGGGGCGGCTGCGCCGATTTCGCTGCTCGCCAGCGCACGCACTTTGTGCCAAAGCCCCTTGATATCCAGTCCCATCCTCTAGCCTTTCGGTGAATCCTGTTTTTAATGTTTCGTGGCCGCTTGCATGTGCCGGCTACCATGGCCGGTGCTTATGGTGTTTGATAGCAAATTTTTTGCCAGATTCAAAAAAATCATTCATTTCATCGGCTTGCGGATTTCCTGGCCGGCCCCGCCCAGGCTTTTGTAAACTTTTGCGACATATATATGTTTACGGTAATTTATTTTGTATGTCATCCCTGTCGTTTGGCAGCCGTCCGTGGCGCTACTGGCTTGGCTTATGCTGCCATAGAGCGCCCTGCGGCCCGACGGCAGGGAAAAAACTGTCAATAAAAACATCGTGATGTGAGTCAATATTTGTCCTTGTCATACGCCAAGATTTATAAGAGAATAATAATAGAGTAATTATTTTAAATATTCGTTTGCATGGATGTAGCGGTAGCGGCGGAAATGATGCTTACGTTCGTGTTGCACTGCAGTAGAGCGCTCCGGGCGATGCAGCAGGCTTCCGACTTGCCCTTTGGCGTGTTTTCCGTAACGAATATCTGAATTGATGCCGAAATTCCATTTGCCGCCAGCAAACCTTCATCAGGAATGAAAAGGAACGATGATGCTGATACGACTTGTGACGAGACTTGCCGCTTCCGTTGGCTATCAGGGCGGAGATACCGAAGTGGAGCAGGCGCCATTGCAGCTGCTGAAGCGGCAGTTGGCGCATGTGGAGCGGCGTTTGCGCTTTGTCGGCAAGCTGGAGCGCAATTTTCAGCAGTCGTACGCACGCAATTTCAAGAACCAGGCGCGTGCCAGCTTCGTCAGCCTGTTGTTCGCACTGTCGCTGACCTGCATCGCCGATCTGATGGTTTCGCCGCAATTGGCCGCCAAGTTGTTTTTCATGCGTCTGGGGTTCATTGCGGTATTGCTGGCCATTTACTCGGCAACCCGTGCCGATGGCTACGTGCGTAATCATCAGAAGATCACCGTATCGTTCATGACGGTTTTCAGCCTGTGCCTGCTGCTGATTGCATCGCAGCATGAGTCGCCATACAAATATTTCTACAACGCCGCAGCCGGAGGGATGATGACCTGCTGCTATGCGATATCGCGGCTGCAGTTCCGTTACAGCGCAATTGCCGCATTGCTGACGATTCTGCTCGGCAACGCTTGCTGGTTGCTGCTGGATCAGCCCAATCCGAGTGTGCTGGCGATGTACAACTTCTATTATCTGATTGCCGGGTTTTTTGCTTTGCTCACCACTTATGTGCTGGAGCAGGCGCAACGCAAGATCTATTTGCAGGACCGGATTCTGAAGCTGGAAAAGGTGTCGCTGACCGAAGCCAATGTACGCCTGAATTCGCTGAATGTGATGGACGGCCTGACCGGGATTGCCAATCGGCGCGGTTTTGACGAAAAGCTGGGCGAGGAGTGGAACCGGGCGCAACGTGCACGCCAACCGATCAGCCTGCTGATGATCGACGTCGATTTCTTCAAGCGCTACAACGACTGCTACGGCCATTTACGTGGCGACATCTGCCTGAAACAGGTCGCGGCGACGTTGCAGAATCTGGCTACCCGGCCGGGCGATATTGTGGCGCGCTACGGTGGAGAGGAGTTCGCGATCGTTCTTGCCGGTACCGATACCCGTCAGGCAAAGGTCGTGGCGCAGGAGGCATTGCAGGCAATCTGGGATCTGAATGTGCCGCACGCCAACTCCGAAATCGAGAGCCGGGTTACCTTGAGTATCGGTGTCGCGTCGATGTGGCCGAATACCGAAAACCGCCCCGAAGACCTGGTCGCGAAGGCAGACGAGGCGTTGTATCAGGCCAAGGATGCCGGCCGTAACCGGATTGCGCTGTATTACGAAGTAGGGCGCAGCAATCTGCGCCCGGCATTCAATCCGGCCGAACAGGCCGCCTGACGCGGTCGCTGCGGTACCGGGTAACGAGGAGCAGGGAGAGCCCGGGGGCTTGACTGCAATTGGCGC
Source organism: uncultured Pseudomonadota bacterium (assembly GCA_937863215.1). GTDB lineage: Bacteria > Pseudomonadota > Gammaproteobacteria > Burkholderiales > SCOH01 > CALMFQ01. The sequence continues at coordinate 11,189 of CALMFQ010000115.1, read as the reverse complement.
AGAATGAAAAAAGCCGGCAATCAATGCCGGCTTTGCTTTTTGGGCTGAGCAGTGTTTACGACTTGTCGAAGTTGCCACTGCGGCTGCGTGAGCGGTCAAAGCGCGGTGCTCCGCTGCTGCCGAAGCTGCGGTCTTCGTCGCTACGGCGGCGTTGCTGGTCGCCATCGTTAAACCGGTTGCCGGCCGGCCGATCGCCGAAACCACCGCGATTGCCGTTGGCTGCCGGCTTGCGGTCACCACTCCACGATGGCTGGCGGTCGCTAAAACTACGCGGGTTGTTGTTGCCGCCGAAGCTACGCTCATTGTTGCCAAAGCCGCGCTGTTCGTTGTTGCGATTGCCAAAGCTGCGCTCGTTGCCATGGCGGTCTGCCTGATTGCTGCGATCGCCGAAGTTGCCGCGGTCGCCGCCAAATCCGCCGCGGTCGTGGCCAAAGCCGCCGCGATCACCACCAAAGCCGCTGCGCTCGCCGCCAAAATTGCGGTTGCCACCCGCTTCGCGCGGCGGGAAACTGCGATTGCCGTTGTTGCCGCCAAAGCCACGGTTTTCTCCGAAGTTGCGGCCTCCGCCCCCTTGACGCGGACGACCGCTACCGGCCGATTTACGCGGCTTCGCTGTCGGCTCCAGGCCCGGCAGGGTGGTTTCGGGGATTTGCTGGGTGGTATAACGCTCGATATTGCGTACCTGGCGTACCTCGCCATGCGCAGCCAGGCTGATGGCAATACCTTCGCGGCCGGCACGGCCGGTACGGCCGATGCGGTGTACATAATCTTCTACCTGGCGCGGCAGGTCGAAGTTGATTACGTGGCTGATGCCCGGTACGTCGATTCCGCGTGCGGCGACGTCGGTGGCGACCAGTACCTTGACCTGGCCGCGGCGCAGTTCGGTCAGGGTGCGATTGCGTTCGCGCTGCGACATGTCACCATGCAGGGCGCGGGTGACGAAGCCTTGTGCCGACAGGCTGTCTGCCAGATCGTCGGCGGAGCGTTTGGTCGAGGTGAATACCACTGCCTGTTCGATTGCGGCATCGCGCAGCAGTGCATCCAGCAGGCGGTTCTTGTGACCGAAATCGTCGGCGTACATCAGCTTCTGGGCGATTTTCGGTTTGGTTTTTTCCGCTGCGGCAATCTCGATGCGGGTGGCGTTATGAGTAACGCGTTCCGCCAGTTTGCCAACGATGCCGTCGAGTGTTGCCGAGAACAGCAGGGTTTGGCGGTTCGACGGGGTCAGTGCGGCAATGGCTTCGATGTCTTCGATGAAGCCCATATCCAGCATGCGGTCGGCTTCGTCCAGTACCAGTACTTCCAGGCGCGAGAAATCGATGCGGCGGCTGGTCGCCAGGTCCAGCAGGCGGCCCGGGGTTGCTACCAGCACTTCAAACGGCGCTTTCAGGGCACGCAGTTGCTGCGGGTAGGCGGTGCCACCGACGACGCATACGGTGCGTACGCGGCGCAGGTGTTTGCTATAGGTTTCGGCGGCAGTTTTTACCTGCTGCGCCAGTTCGCGGGTAGGGGTCAAAACCAGGATGCGCGGGCCGGCGCTGTGTACCTGTGCCGGCTGTGCCAGGCGCTCCAGCGACGGCAGCATGAAAGCTGCGGTCTTGCCGCTGCCGGTCTGCGACGAGACCAGCAGATCGCCGCCAGCCAGTGCTGCCGGGATGGCCTGATTCTGTACCGGGGTGGGTTTCTCGTAACCCTCGTCGGTCAATGCCTTAACGATGGATGGGTTAAGTCCCAGCTCGGAAAAATTCATTCGATGTCCTTTCAAGACAATAGTCTGGCGTCCGGTTTGCGCTAATCGAACCGGAAATAAGCCGTTAAGTGCGGCGATCAATAGCAGAAAGCGCCGCGCGAAATCATCGCGCTAACCGGAAATGTGGCCGCCAAGCCTGTTGCTCGACGAACGGATCGGTATTTAGGTCAGGAACGATGAGGCTGTGGAATACAGGCCTCGGGAGGAACAGCCATCTCTATATTCATGGCTGCCGTGGAACTACCGTCTGCTGCATTGCACAAGTGGGCGCCATTATAATGATTTTTTTCGATTTGTATATCATTAGTTGCTGCTAAACCTCTAAATACATGACCTTGCCTGCTGCAAATACCGCCTGCAATGGCTCGTGCGGCAAGATTTTTGTCCGCCCAGGGAAATACCGGTGTTTTCCCGGCTCGGACAAATCGGTTTGGCCGTGCCTGATTCAAATTGCAATAATTCTAGGGCCCGAATTAATATCGATTTTTTGCCATAAATTGCTTGCTCTGGGGGGGTAATCGGGGCACACTACGCGCCTTTCGCGTTTTGCAACTTTTAACCGTAATCTCGCCTGGCGAGTTCGGGTATTGCTAACCTTCGACCTGGGGGTCTGGAATATGTCTGATCTGGCTAATGCAAGCGTGCTGCAGCAGGCGGCCGCTCCGCAACTTCCCGTAAACTGGTATTTCGATCAGCACATCCACGATATCGAGATGGAAGTGCTGTTCAAGCACGGCCCGCAATACGTCGGCCACGAGTTGATGGTGCCCGAGATGGGCGACTTCCATACGCTCGAGTGGATGGATCACGCCAAGATGCTGGTGCGCAACCAGAACGGTATCGAGCTGCTGTCGAACGTTTGTCGCCATCGTCAGGCGATTATGCTGCGCGGCAAGGGCAATACGCCGAATATCGTTTGTCCGATTCATCGCTGGACTTACGACCGGCAGGGCCAGTTGCTCGGTGCGCCGCATTTTCCGCAGAACCCCTGTCTGCATCTCGGCAAGAGCCCGCTACAGAACTGGAATGGCTTGCTGTTCCAGGGGCCGCGCGACGTGGCCCGGGATCTGGCCAGCCTCGGTGTGAAGGCCGATCTGGATTTCTCCGGCTACATGCTGGATACCGTGGTTATCGACGAGCTCAAGTGCAACTGGAAGACCTTCATTGAAGTCTATCTGGAAGACTACCACGTCGTGCCGTACCACCCGGGGCTGGGCAATTTCGTCAATTGCGACGAGCTGAAATGGGAGTTCGGCGAGTGGTACAGCGTGCAGACGGTCGGTATCCTGAATGAGCTGAAGAAATCCGGTTCCAGGATCTACGGCAAGTGGCACGAGGCGGTGCTCAGCCGTTATGAGGGCACGATGCCCGAGCACGGCGCGATCTGGCTGACCTATTACCCGAATATCACCGTCGAGTGGTATCCGCATTGTCTGGTGGTGTCCACGGTGATTCCGCGCGGCCCGGAACATACCACTAATGTCGTCGAATTCTATTATCCGGAAGACATCGTGCTGTTCGAACGCGAATTCATCGATGCCGAGCGTGCCGCCTACATGGAAACCGGGGTCGAGGACAAGGATATCTGCGAGCGCATGGATGCCGGCCGCAAGGCTCTGTATCTGCAGGGACGCAGCGAGGTAGGCCCGTACCAGTCGCCGATGGAAGACGGCATGCTGCACTTCCACGAGTTTCTGCGCCGGGAAATCGAACCGCGCCTGTAACGCATGAGCAAATCGTTTGCACGGACAGGCGGGCGGTTTCCCGCCTGTCGTCGTTTGTACCGGGGGACATGGGCATGACTGGCGGCCTGCGAACCAATCGTGGCGCCCTGTGGATGCTGGTGGCCGGCTTCATGTTCACCTGCATGGGTATCTGCGTCAAACTCGGTGCGCGCTATTTTTCCCCGGCCGAGCTGGTGTTCTACCGCTCTTTCGTCGGTCTGCTGGTGATCTGGATTATCGTCCGGGTGCGCGGCAATTCGCTGGCAACGCCATACTGGCGCCAGCACCTGAATCGCAGCCTGTCCGGGTTCGGCGCACTGTCGATGTATTTCTACACGATTGCTGCATTGCCGTTGGCAACCGCAGTCACGCTCAATTACACCTCATCATTGTTCATTGCGCTGATCTCTACGCTGATGCTGCGCGAGCGCCCGCCGTGGCAGCTCTTGCTGGCGGTGCTACTCGGCTTTGTCGGCGTGGTGGCGTTGCTGAATCCGACGCTGCATTCCGATCAGTTACTGGACGGCATGATCGGGCTGGTTTCCGGTGTGCTCGCCGCTATCGCCATGATTAATGTGCGCAGCCTGGGCAGGATCGGCGAACCGGAGTGGCGGGTTGTGTTCTACTTTTCGCTGGTATCGACGGTTGGTGCCGGGGTGTGGATGTCGCTGCACCGCTTTTCCCCGATCACGCTGCCGGGGCTGGCGCTGATCATTGGCATGGGATCGGCGGCAACACTGGCACAGCTGGCACTGACGCGCGCGTACAGCCGCGGCAGGACACTCGTGGTGGCCAGTCTGGCCTACAGCACGGTGGCTTTTGCCAGTATTTCCGGCTTGCTGCTATGGGGTGATTGGCTGTCGCCGTCTTCCTGGCTGGGCGTCGTCGCCATTGTGCTGTCCGGCCTTATCAGCACGCAAGCCCTGCCTGTAGCCAAGCCGCGTCGTACCGGTGGCTGAAACTTGGTCTACAATGACACGAAGTCAATTGTAATCAGTCATTCCGTCCAGCTTGCCTCAGCGCTTGGCGCGGCGATGGCTTTCCCGGGATTCAGGAGGCTGGATGATATCGATCCAACAGCAGGGCAATAATCTCAATGTCGCGGTATTTGGCGAATTCAGCCTGAAGGATTTTCAGGATTTTGAGGCCAATGCGCTGTACACCATGCAGTTTCAGGGGCCGGTCAACGTGCTACTGGATCTGCGCGATATGCATGGCTATACGCTCGACATGGTATGGGAAGAAGTGCGCTTCACCCGCGAACATGGTCGCCAGTTCCATCGCGTGGCAGTGTTGACTTCCGATCAATGGGTGGCGTGGAGTGCGTGGGTTTCGCGGATGTTCCACGAAGTCGATGTCCAGCTGTTCGAAGAAGCCGCTCCGGCCGAAGCGTGGCTGGCATCGACTGCCGACTGACAGGGTGCCGAGGACATGATTGGCTGGCTGACAAAACTCGCGCCCGTACCCGATCATCCGATGCGCGATCTGAAGGCTGCGCAGCGCATCGTTGACGAATTGCCCAAGGGGGACGCCTACAAATGCCTGCTTGAGCTGTCGGCCTGGATCGAATCGGTAGTGCAGGCTTCCGGTTATCGGCTGCAGACGCGCGCAGCAATCATCAAGCTGCTGGATGAAAGCGGTTATGCGATCCAGCGCAAGCTGCAACAGGAATATCTGGCGCAGAACCGCCAGGCAAAATTCCGCGAGCAGGCGGTGTGGCGGGCGCTGGTCGATTATTGGCGGGCCTTGGCCAACGGTTACCTGTATTGTCTGGATGCGTATGCGATGGGCGCGCGCGGCGCGGACAGCCTGAAAGTGCTGCTGCCGTTGCTGGCCGGCCGGACATTGCACGCGGTCGGATGCCTGCACAAGGCGATGTTGCTGCATTACGGCCCGGTAGACGATGCTGTGTGGCACTTGCTGTCACGCACTTGGTTGTTCGTCGAATCGTGCCAGCTGACCGAGGAGCGAGTGGCGTTGTACGACCACTCGCAGCAACCCGGCTCGCTGCAGGCAGAATTCATGAAATGCCTGTTTCTGTCCTGCTCGTCGCCGGACAGCCTGCTGCCACAGCAAATCGATCTGGTGGAGCGCCTGATCGACGACGTTGCCGACAATTTCGTCCTCAGTCACGAGCCGGACAGCCGTAGTTCGTTTGTCTATGACTTGGCGGTACCGCGTCCGCCCGGGCGGCTGGTTGCGGGGATGGTGGTTACGGCGCGCATGCGTTTTGTCGGCCCGAGCATGGCGTCGGTGCGACTGCAGGAACTGGCGCGGGCACTCGACAATCCGGCAGCAGTCACCGCTGCGGGTTATAGCTATGTGGCCTCTGCGGCAAGCCTGCGCTCGGTGCTGCAGCATCTGCTGTTCTACTGGAGCATGAATCCGCCCGAGCGCAAGTGGCAGCGTATGCCGGCGTTCGGCAGGCTGACGGTGCTGCATGGCTTTTCCGATGTGATGCGCGGAGTGCTGTTCAACAAGCTCGCGGTGCCACCGGCGGTGCTCGACAATCGGGCTGTGCTGGAAAAGCAGAAACGCGATCTGGACATGTTCGGTTTCGTTACTGCAGAAACCCAGCAGTTGCTCGATTCGTTGGCCGCCAGTCGCTCCGAGCAGGAGCAGCGCGCAGAGAGCTGGCTGGTGCAGAACGTCAGCCTGGGCGGCTATGGTGCGATATTGCCGTTGCTGCGCAGCGACTGGCTGCAGATTGGCTGCCTGTTGGCGGTGCGCGGCGAGCATGGCGATTGGCAGATCGGCGTGGTCAGGCGTTTGCAATACGATGCCGAGCGCCAGACTCACGTCGGGATTGAGGTGCTGGCGGCGCGCCTGATGGCGGTGCGGGTGCGCATGGAAGGTCTGCCGCACGAGCGCGACAATGGCGATGAGTACGCGGTTCTGTTTGGTGCTTCGCTGGCGGAAATGCAGACCTGTACCTTGCTGATGCGTTCGTCGTCCTATGTCGCCAGCCGGCAGTACCGGGTCTCCGAACTGGATCGTCAGTATTTGCTTGAGCCGATACACCGGATCGAACATGGCGAAGACTACGAAATTGTCGAATTCAATATCCTGTATCCCTTGTCTGGCTGAATTCCAGCTTGGTGAGCGCAGTTTGTTGCATTATCATTTAGAGCGATTGCTCGCTCAATATATGTAGAATTGCGAATATTGATGAACCGGTATCACTGAATGCTGATGGCCAATGCTCGATTTACTTAACCGATTCAAGAAAAACAGCGAACCGCTGGACAACCTCAAGGCGGCGCAAGCCTGGTGGAAAAAGACGCTGGAAGGCGATCTGTCTTCCACTCACGCCGAGGTTGCCGAGCTGGTCAACCGCTTTCTGGCAGCCGAGACGCCGCCTACTGCGGCGCGCCTGCAGGCGTTGATGTGGATCGATGACCAGATTCAGAATGCGCACGAGTCGTTGGCGTTGCAGTACGTGCAAAATCCGCGCATGTCCAAGACCATCGAAAGCCGCATGTGGCATCAGGTGATGGGATTGGCGCACCACATGATTCTGGCCTACCTGCGCTTTATCCGCGATCCCGGCGCTGCCGAGGAAGGCCGCAATGCCCCTGTCGGACCCGTCTCCGATGCACAATCGACCGAGCCGTTCCTGCCCAAGGTGATGGCGCGCACCTTGCGCTATCTGGGTTTTCAGGCCAAGTTCCAGTATTTTCGTTTCCTGTCGCCGGGCAAGAAATTCTGGGCCATGGTCAATCAGGTATTTCGTCTGGCCGAGGTAAAGGGGTTCGATAGCGATTCGTTTACGTTGTACGACAGTGCTCGCGGCCGTTCCACTTCGTGTGCCGACGAATTCCTGCAGATCATGATGCTGGCCAATCTGAATACCGGTACCCTGACACCGAAGCAGATGGATCTGGCCGACAACTGGCTGAAAATGTGGTCGCATCATCTGGTTGTCGAAAAGCTTCCCAAGCCGGGTGAACAGCAGTTCTTTGTCGATCTTTCCACCTATTCGCCTGCGCAGCGCATTGGCAGCAAGGTGCCGGAAGGTACTATCGGCCGGTACTGGGGTACCGGCGAGATGGTGCAGCAGATAGGCCTGATCCGCCGCGCGCTGGAGGGGGGCAAGAAGAGCGCCAGTCTCGACGAATCGTTCCGCCAGCCGGGCGCACTGGATCTGGTCAAGATACTCGAAGCCTGGTGGTCGACCGACAAGAGCGTCAAGCCGCACCGTGGGGCCGATCGCATCAAGGTGAAAAAGCTGATCGACGTGATGCAGGGTATGCACGATATCTGCCTGCATATCCGTTACGACAACGAGCGCGCCACCGATCTGGAAAAACGTCAGGATGCCGATCACGACGAAATGCTCGATATGCGCCAGTATGGCTTTGTCACCGAGCGCACCCGGCAGCGCAAGGTGGCGAACATGGCGATGCACGTGCAGAAACATACCATCGGCGAGCATGAAACCTGGGCGGTGGAAAACGAAAGCCATGGTGGCTATGGCGCCAAGCTGACGTTGGTGGAGAATGACTGGGTGCGCCTCGATGCGCTGCTGGCTGTGCGCCCGGAAAATACCGACCGCTGGCAGCTGGCGATGATCCGGCGCCTGTCGCGTTTGCCGGATGGTCATATGTATTCCGGTATTCAGGTGCTGGCATACGCGCCGGTTACGGTCGATATCCGCATGCAGAGTAACAATCGCGGCAGCAGCGGTTATTCGATCGACGGCATCGATTCGGCCGGCATGATGTCATCCGGTGTCGGCATCTTTACTCCGGCGAAATCGAGCACACAGAAGGTGAATGGCCTGGTGATGCGGGCGTCCGATTACCAGCAGGATCGGATAATGACGCTGGCGGCACGTGGCAAGGAGTTCCGCGTGCGGGCCAAGGATGTTCTGGCGCGTGGCACCGACTGGGTGTGGGTGCGCGTCGAGAACGAGACCGCTGCCGCCTGAGCTTTTTCGCGCTAGAATGAATCAGGACAGGGCGCCGCAATCATGCGGCGCTTTTTGCTGGGGGCGTTTATGCTGCGGGCGGAACGGGTTGCTCTGCTGTCGATCGGTGCATCGATTGTGACGTTGTGCCTCAAGTTCGGTGCATATTTTCTTACCGATTCGGTCGGGCTGTTTTCCGATGCGATGGAATCGTTCGTCAATCTCACTGCCGGCATCGTCGCCTTGCTGGTGCTCACCGTGGTTGCCATCCCGGCCGACGACAGCCATCCCTACGGCCACGACAAGGCAGAGTATTTTTCCAGCGGTGTCGAAGGCGCGCTGATCATCGTTGCGGCCATTTCGATCATCTGGGCCGCCTGGCAGCGCTTTGCCAGCACTGTGGCACTGCATCATCTGCCGCTCGGTGTGGCGATCTCGCTTGTCGCATCGGCGGTCAATTATGGCGTTGCCTGGTACATGTTGCGTGCTGCCAGGGCGCATGACAGCATCACGCTGGAGGCAGATGCAAAGCACCTGATGACCGATGTCTGGACCTCGATCGGTATGGTGGCCGGCCTGAGTGTCCTGATTTTTGCGCCACCCGCGTGGCAGGTGCTGGATCCGCTGATTGCGATATTGATCGCACTCAACATCATCAAGACTGGCATCGAACTGCTGCATCGTTCGCTGAACGGCTTGATGGATGCGACTTTGCCGCCCGAAGAGATGGAGGAAATCCGTCTCGCGATCAACGGTGCGCTGGATGCGATGCATTCACATAATGGCCTGCGCAGCCGCAAATCCGGCTCGCGTCGTTTTGTCGAATTCAATCTGCTGGTGCCGGGCGAGATGAGCGTTGCCGATGCCCACTGCCTGTGCGACCGGCTGGAAGAGGCGATAGAAGGGCGGCTGACGCGTACCAGCGTGAACATTCACGTCGAGCCGCTGGAGAAGTATATCGATTGCGACGCGTAAGAGCCGTCGGCTGTAGCCGGTTGGTTCCAGAGAACGGGCCGCGCAGCATGCGGTCGTAGGTGGGGCAGGCCGCGGCCCGGAATCCGGTCACGGCCCATGCGGAGACGCCGTTACAGTCCGAGCACGGCTTGCTGCTGTTCAATCAGCTGGCGGATGCCGCTATTGGCGAGGTCCAGCATTGCATTCATTTCATCGCGGCTGAACGGCATGCCTTCGGCCGTGCCCTGGATTTCAACGAAGCCGCCGCTGCCGGTCATCACTACATTCATGTCGGTTTCGCAGTCCGAATCTTCGTCGTAATCCAGATCGAGCACCGCCTGGCCGTTGTAGATGCCTACCGAGATTGCGGCAATGAAGTCGCGTAGTGGCCATTCTGCCAGTTTGCCGCTGGCCTGCAGCCCTTGCAGCGCATCGTGCAGCGCGACGAATGCGCCAGTGATGCTGGCCGTGCGTGTGCCGCCATCTGCCTGGATTACATCGCAATCGATTTGCAGCGTGCGGGCTCCGAGTTTTTCCAGATCGACCACGGCGCGCAGCGACCGGCCGATCAGGCGCTGGATTTCCTGAGTGCGTCCCGATTGCTTGCCCGATGCAGATTCGCGGCGCATGCGCGAGCCAGTGGAGCGGGGCAGCATGCCGTATTCGGCGGTGATCCAGCCTTGGCCTTTGTCGCGCAGGAACGGTGGCACCGATTCATCGATGCTGACGGTACAAATTACCTTGGTATCGCCAAATTCGACCAATACCGAGCCTTCGGCGTGTTTGGTGTAATTGCGGGTGAAATGGACCGGGCGGAGCTGATCCGGGCGGCGTTGGCTTGGGCGCATGGCGGGTTCCCTGTGTTCTGGCTGACAAAAACAGCAGCGCCAGCTATTCGGCTGGCGCTGCGTGACATGATTCGGCCGGCTTGGCGCGGCTACTTGGAATATTTCTCGATGGTGGCTTTGATCTCCGCAATCGCCGCCTCGATGTCCATCTCGCTAACGTCCTTGTCGCCTTTCAGAATCTGTTCGGCGTCCAGTTCCTTCAGCTTGGTGGTAAAACTGTCCAGCGGCATGGTCTTGGTCTGGATCGTGGTCTGCGCGTCGGCAGTCGTGTCTTCTTCCAGCCAGGTGATGCCAAGTACCGACAGGTTGTCGCTATGCTTGCCGGCGCGCAATTCTGCCTGGTCCATTAACTGCGGCAGGGCGAACATCGCCGGATAGCTGCCGAGATAGTTGCACACTTCCTCGACTTTGAGCGGGCCCCAGAACCCGTCGGTACTCAGCAGGATCGAGTCGTTTTCGTGCAGGGCGGTCTTGACACCCAGTTCAACCTCCGGTGGATGCAGGCCGCCGAGGCAGTTGTAGATTTTGTTGCGCTCCGGATGCACCTGCGCTTCGGCTTCGGTGATCACGCCGCTATCGACCATCTGCTGTACCTTGGAGTGGTCGCGCGTCTGCGCTACCAGCTTGCCCTTGCGTACCAGATACAGGCGCGAATCGCCAACGTGCGCCCAGTAGGCCATGCCGTCCTGCACCAGGCAGGCTACGCAGGTGGTGCGCGGCGTTTCCAGTAGCTGGTGGTTGTTGGAGTAGGCGAGAATTGCGTCATGCGCCTTGTTCAGTGATTCGGCGAGAAATACCAGCGGAGCGTTGATGACCGGCTTGGCTTTTTTCTGGAACAGCTCCGCCAGCAGCTCAAGCGTGATTTGTGCTGCCACTTCGCCGTGCAGATGACCGCCCATGCCGTCGGCGACGACCAGCAACAGCGAATCGCGACTATAGGAATAGCCTATCCGGTCCTGATTGTATTTGCGGCCACCGCGGCGGCTTTCCTGGTAGATCGAGAA
>CALMFQ010000114.1 GCA_937863215.1 uncultured Pseudomonadota bacterium | reverse complement strand
ATCGGCTACAGCGACAGCGACATGGCGCGGCTGATTTTCCACGAGCTGGCACATCAGGTGCTGTACGTGCCGGACGACTCCGGCTTCAACGAAGCATTCGCCACCGCGGTCGAGCTGGAAGGCGTGCAGCAGTGGCTGACGCGCTATGGCAGTGCGCGGCAACAGCAGCAACTGCAGCTGGGCGAGCAGCGCCGCAGCGCATTCCATGCACTGCTGGCCGACACCCGCAGCCAGCTGGAAACGCTGTATCGCCAGCCGCTGGATATCACGCACAAGCGCGAGCAAAAACAGGCGCTGCTGCAACGGCTGGCGCAGCGCTACCGCGAATTCAGGCAGCAATGGCATAACTACTCCGGCTACGACTACTGGTTCCAGCCACTGCCGAACAATGCCTGGTTTGTCTCGCAGGCCACTTACCAGCGGCTGGTGCCGGCGTTCCGGCAATTGCTGTTGCAGTCCGGGCACGACTGGCAGCGCTTTTATCGTACTGCCGCCGAACTGGGGCAGCTGCCCAGGGCAGAACGCGAACGGCGCCTGCAGGCTTTGCTCGTATCGGCCAGCAAAGCGCCGTAACACCATATATCATGAACCACTGACAGCCAATCTCTGCCCTACCGCCATGAAATGCCCGTTCTGCCATGCCACCGATACCCAGGTCGTCGATTCCCGCGTCAGCGATGAAGGCGACGTGGTGCGGCGGCGGCGCAAGTGCGCACAATGCCAGAAACGCTTTACCACCTACGAAACCATCGAGCTGCGCATGCCGCAAGTGGTCAAGCAGAATGGCCAGCGCGCCGAATTCGACCGCGAAAAGCTGCGCGTCAGCTTCATGCGTGCGCTGCACAAACGGCCGGTGCCGACCACGCTGGTCGATGAAGCCATCGACCGCATTGCGCAGAAAGTACTGAGCCTGGGCGAACGCGAAGTTGCATCGCGCCAGATCGGCGAAATGGTAATGGCCGAGCTGTACAAGCTCGACAAGGTCGGCTACATCCGCTTTGCTTCGGTGTATCGCAGCTTCGAGGATGTCGATGACTTCCGCGATGCGATCAAGGAAGTCCAGGCACCGCCCAAACCGCGCGCGGGCTGACGCGACCGGCACCGGCAAAATGCCCGGCAGGCCGCGCCAGACCTGCTAGATTTAGGGTATCGCCGTGTGGCAAATGCAAACCCCTGGTGTACCCCTGAATGTCGGAAGCAGATAACCGTCAGTACATCACGCCCGACCAATTGTGCGTCGGCCTGTTCGTCCATCTGGATCTCAGCTGGATGGATCATCCGTTTACTTTCAGCAGCTTCAAGATCAAGAGTCAGGATCAGATCGACACGATTCGCGGGCTGGGGCTGACGCGCGTGCGTTTCGACCCGGCCAAAAGCGACGTCAAACCGCTGGCAGCGCCGGTAGCGACGCCACCGGTCGCCCCGGTACCCGCCGAGCCGCAGCCGGAAAGCCCGGCAATACTGGCCAAGCGCCAGCGCATCGAAAAACTGTCGCAACAGCGCGCCGCGATTGCCGAATGCGAAAAAAAATTCCAGGGCGCGGCCACTGCGGTCAAGAACATCACCAGGAACCTGTTTGCACGGCCGCAGGAATCGCTGCGCGAGGCCGGCGAACTGGTCGGACAGATGGTCGATTCGATGCTGACCGACAAGGATGTCGCGATTCACCTGATGAACGACAAGGTTGCCGGCGAAGAAGTGTATTTCCATTCGCTCAACGTCGCGGTACTGGCGATGATCATCGGCAAGGAACTGAAACTGTCGACCGAGGATATCCGCACGCTCGGTATCGGCGCGATGTTCCACGATATCGGCATGGTCGAGATTCCGGAAAAGATCACCCTCAAGACCGATCCGCTGACGCGCGCCGAAATCGACTTCATGCGTCAGCACGTGCAATACGGCGTCGATATCGGCAAACGCGTCGGCCTGACACCGGGCGCGCTGGCAATCATTGCCCAGCACCATGAATACATCGATGGCACCGGCTACCCCAAGGGAGCCAAGGGCGAGAAAATCTATCCGCTGGCAAAAATCATCACCCTGGTCAACGATTACGACGAGTTGTGCAATCACATCAACCCGGCCGAATCGATGACACCGCACGAGGCACTGTCGCTGATGTTCTCGCAGCACCGTAACCGCTATGACCCGCCGGCACTGAAAATGCTGGTGCGCTGCCTGGGAGTCTATCCACCCGGTACCATCGTCAAGCTGTCGAACGAAATCATCGGCATGGTGGTATCGGTGAATTCGAGCAAGCCGTTGAAACCGAGCGTACTGGTCTACGATCCGGAAGTGCCGAAGAACGAGGCGATCATTCTCGACCTGGAAACCGAACCGGAAATCAATGTCAGCAAGAGCATCAAGCCGGGCCAGCTGCCACGGCAGATCTACGACTACCTCAGCCCGCGCCGGCGCATGACCTATTTCTTCGACCCCTCGCAACAAGGCGGTGGCACGGCATGAGCGAACAGGCCTATCGGCACCAGGAACAGCTGCTGCGCGCCCTGCTGGACCAGAGTCACGATATCCTGATCGTGGTCGATCCGGCCACGCTGCAACTGCTGGAAGCCAATGCCAGGGCCACCAGCAGCCTGCTTTATGCACACGAGGAACTGCTGGCGCTGCAGATTACCGATCTGGCATCGTCGATGCAGGACATTTTCTTCTGGGACGAAGTCGCCTCCGGCCAGATCACCGAAATCTCGGCGCTGGCCGGCGAGTGGCAGCGCAAGGATGGCGCCCAGCTGCCGATCGAGATGTCGCTTCGCATGCTGCAGCAGGATGGCCGCACGCTGGCGCTGGTCGTGGCACGCGACGCATCGGCCAACAAGGCGGTCGAGGACGAACTGGCAAAAATGACCTCGGCGCTGCGCGCCACGCTGGAAGCCACGGCCGACGGCATCATGGTGACCGACCTGAGCGGCAACATCAGCAATATCAACCACCGCTTCGCCAATATGTGGCGCATCCCGCAGGCGCTGCTGGAACAGCAGGACGACCAGAAGCTGTTTGTCTTCCTGCAGTCGCAGCTGCACGACCCGCAGGCCTACCAGACGCGGCTGGACGAATTGTTCCGCACTCCCACTGCCGATGGTTTCGACACATTGACGCTCAACGACGGCCGGGTGTTCGAACGCTACACCAAGCCGCAGTATCTGGGTAGCGCGGTCATCGGCAAGGTTTTCAGCTTCAACGACGTCACCGCACGCGTGCTGGCGGAACAAGAGCTGATCGCAGCGAAAAACCAGGCAGAACAGGCCAACCGTGCCAAATCGGAATTCCTGTCGCAGATGAGCCATGAGCTGCGCACGCCGCTGAACGCCATTCTCGGCTTTGCGCAAATCCTGCAGGAAGAGCTGAGCAGCGAACACCAGGAATTCGTCGACCACATCCTCAAGGCCGGCTGGCACCTGCTCGGGCTGATCAACGAAGTGCTCGATCTGGCCAAGATCGAGGCCGGGCGCATGAGCGTCAACCTGGAGCCGGTCGATCTGCCGGCCATTGTCGCCGAATGTGTGGCACTGTCGATGCCGATTGCCGGCAAGTATCAGGTGCGCATCGTCAACCATACCCGCGGCCAGCAGGTGCCAAAGGCAATGGCCGATGCCACGCGGGTGAAACAGATGGTGCTGAACCTGGTGTCGAATGCGATCAAGTACAACCGCAGCGACGGCCAGGTCACCCTGAGCATCGAGCAGCCGTCGGGCAGCCAGCGCCTGCGGCTGATCGTCAGCGATACCGGTATCGGCATGAGCCAGGCCGACCTCGATCGATTATTCCAGCCGTTCAGCCGCGTCGGCAACAAGCAGCAGATTGTCGAAGGCACCGGAATCGGCCTGGCATTCACGCACAAGCTGGCCGAGATGATGGGCGGCGATATCGGCGTCAGCAGCACCGAGGGTGTGGGCAGCAGCTTCTGGCTCGATTTGCCGCGGCAGGAGCCGGAAACTGCCGCAGCCAGCCCGGCGGCCATGCCGGCAGCGGAACCCGCAGCCAGCGGCTGGAACGTGTTGTACATCGAAGACGACGCGATGAGCACGCACCTGATGCGCAGCGTGATCAAAGGGCTGCCGGGTGCGGCACTGCAGCTGGCCGCAACGCCGGTGGAAGCGCTGGAGCTGGCAC
>CALMFQ010000113.1 GCA_937863215.1 uncultured Pseudomonadota bacterium | reverse complement strand
CGTCATCGCTGGCACGTATGATTGCGGTGCGGCCGGCAATGCCGTAGTCGATCCAGGCGTCGAGGACGCCATCAACATTGGCCAGCACGAGTTCGCCATAATCGCTGCGCACCGCACCCAGCAGCTTGCCGTCGGTAAACAGCTCGCGGCGGATCAGTCCTGGATCGATCAGCCATGGCCGAATGAAGGTGTTGGCCGGGGTATCGGACGGCAGCGTGGCGATGCCGTCGCCATCGGTAAAATAAAACGTCTGCAGGGTGCCGGTGGCGTCGATTGCCGGCGTCAGTTCAACCGCAAAAATCATGACCCCGCCTCCGTCAATCGAGCTTTGTTCTCCATTTTTGCCAACCGCTCATTCATGCGTGACAGTTGCTCCATCAGCTCGGCATGCCGTGCTGCGTCCTGATTGAATTTGGCGATTTGTGCATCCAGCTGGCGCTGTGCCGCCAGCAACTGTTCCTGCAACAAGGCACGGTCTTCTTCCGGCTTGAGGTAGCGCGCAAACTGGCCGGCCAGATCGGCGGGGAGATTGTTGATCAGGCCGGTCAAATCCGGGCCGAAGCCGTTGCTGTTCATTGCATCGGCCAATTGCTGCAGCCCATCCACCTGGCCGTCGATCCCGGCATCGAGTTGTGCCAGTCCGTCGGCGAAAGCGCGATCGACGTTGCTCAGCAATTCAAGTTCTCGCGCGGCGGTATTGACGGTGTTGTCGCGCAGGGACTGCAGGAGATCGGCTTGCTTCGATGCCAGTTGATACTGGTCTTCCAGCTGTGTCAGCTGATCGCGATCGGTCTGCAATTGCTGGTCGAGCACGGCGAGCTGGCGTTCGATGCCGGCCGGATCGACAGAGGTGGTGGCGAGGCTGCCCAGCGTGGCGCGGACTTCGGCGTCGATCCGGGCAAACGCTTCGGTACCGCCGTAGTAGGTGCGGGCCTCTTGACGATAGGCCTGGCCGATCTGGGCCAGTTGTGCCAGCGCATCGGTATTGCCGGCGCGGGCTTGGGTGACGGTCTGATCGTACTGGTTGCGCGCGGCGGCCAGTTGATCCTGGTAGTTGAGCGACGAGATGTCGTCATAAGCCATGGCGGCAACGCTATCGCTCAGCCGGTGGGCGATGTCGGCCAACCTGGTCGCGCCATCGAGCTGCTGTTTCAGCGCGTCGCGGTCGGCCTCGTGCCGTTGCTGGGCGAGCGTCAGCGCATTGCGTTGCAACTGGTAATCGTCATCACGTTGCTGCTTGAGGGAGGCCAGCCGGGCCTGTTCTGCGGTTTGCGCCTGCTGCTGATCGGCCTGCATTTTGGCGCTGTCGCGCTCGGCTTCGGCGCGGATGCGCGCCAACAGCACCGACTGAATCTGGCCGGCCACTGCGCCCTTGTCGCTGGCGCTACCCAATTGCGTCCACAGCTGGCCTTCGCGGGCTTTAAGCAGTGCGACCTTGTCGGCATCGGGTAACCGTAATTGTGCGTCGAACATCGCATCGGCCAGATTACCGCGCGCGCCTTGCAACTGGTCGCGCCAACCGCGCCACTGGCTCATCTGATCAGTACGTTGTTGCCATTCGCGGCTGTACGAGCTGGCCATGCTGGCATGCAGTGCATCGACCTGTTGCGACAGCGTGAGCGTGGCCGGCGTCAGTTTGTCGCCGATGCTGGCGGCCAGCGCATCCAGCGCCGTTTGCGCCGTATCCGCTGCCCCCTGTAGCGTCTGCTGCTGGCTGGTCAACGCCTGGCGATCCGCTGCCAATGCGGCTTGGGCCGCCGCATCGACCGCCTGCTGCGTGCTGTAAAACGCGCCTTCCAGATCCAGCAGCTGGTTGAACAGCTTGGCGCCGGCATCGGTGTTCAGATCCTGCGCGGTGACCAGGCTGCGGAATTCGGCGGCGGTTTTGGGCACGGCGATGCCCAGTTGGCCAAACGCGTCGTTGATCTGCCGTTGGGCAAATTCGGCCGCCTTCTGGGTACGTTCCTGCTCGGTGTAATAGTGATCGAAGAAGCTGCCGGTCTTGCTGGTCAGCTGATCCATGCCGCCGGCGTAGTCGATCAGGCGTTCGCGGGCAGCGGCCGAGGCGATGCCGGCGCCGCCGAAGACTTGTTCGGCGGTTTTGCCCAGCAGCTGCAGAATGGTGTCGGTGGCCTTGAATTCGGTGCTCAGGCGTTCCAGCGTCTGGCTGGCGGTTTCGCTGGCGCGTTTGAAATCGCCGATATTGGGCAGCAGGCGGGTAGCCAGTTCGTCGCTGACCTTGCCCATCTCGCTGGCGATTTTTTCGCCGGCCTTGTCAAATGAGCCATTTTCCGAGAGTTGCAGCTGGAAGGTGTGCATATAGCCTTGCACCGCCTTCTCGGTTTCGAGGCCCAGCGTCTTGGCGGTGGTCTGCACGCCGGTGACGGTCTGGCGCATCAGGCTGTCGAGCCAGGCGTCCAGATCGGTGCTGACGGCGCGGTAGTCGGTCCAGCGCACATCGCTGCGGAAGGTGCCGCCCTTGCGCGATTTGTCCTGATAGGTCTGGCCCTCGAAGCCATCGGTGCTGAAGGTGCCGGTGATGCCGGCGCCGTCGTAGTTGGTATTGCGATTGATGCCGAACAGGCGGTCGTACTTGCTGTAGCCTTTTTTGAGGACTTCGATGCCCTCCCGCCAGTAGCCGCCGCGGTTGTTGTCGTTGAACCAGCCGCGCTTCTGCCATTCGAAACCGGTGTAGATCGCGGCGATGATGGCAGCCACCCAGCCGGCTGCCGCCAGACCGGAGCTGGCGCCGCTACCGCCG
>CALMFQ010000112.1 GCA_937863215.1 uncultured Pseudomonadota bacterium | reverse complement strand
TAGATGACGAACGCCAGCGCGCAGCTGCCGAAAAGACGCGCCAGGAAGAAGAAACACGCAAGGAAATCCGCCGCCGGTCTGAGGCCGCAGCCGATACCTTTGTGCTGGGCGGCAATGCCGAGGACAATCTGACCGGGCAAGGCGGGTTGTTTGATGCGCCGACAGAAACTGAATCGCAACGCCTAAAGCGCGAAACAGACGCGCTGCGCGCCAAGGCCAGTGACCTGATCCATGCCAACGACCATCGATCCGAGGACGCCGGCCGGGCGCTGGATGATTTCAATGATAAGGTTATCGGCCCGGCAGAATTCGCCGCTCGACTGAACCGTATCGATGTCACCCCGGCGCCGGATGGCAAAAACAGTCGATTCGAGCAGAAGATCAAGATTGCTGCCAATGGCGTGGAATCGTTGCGCGCATCTGATGTTGGCCGGGTGCTGGAGCAGCAGCAAAGCCCCGAATCGCTGCAGGCACTGGCCGACTACATCACACAGCACCGCCCGGATCTGAGCGGCACCGTGCAGCGTGATACGGCTGCATTGAAGGAAGAAAACGGCTGGACTGACGGGCCGAAGCGCGGCAAGGTTGGCATGATGCTGGCGCCGGGCGAGGTGGTGTTGACCACATCCGGACGTGAAACCACCCCTTTCCCGAAATTCCAGACCAAGACCGGGAAAACAACGACAAAGCATATTTCCGAGGTGGACAAGTGGCTGTTGCAGAACGCGGCCAACGAAGCCTTATCACGCGGCGACACATTCAATGCGCCGGTATTCCAGCGCGCAGCGGATAACCCAAAAAACATTTCGCAATCGGACAAGGATGGTGCGGAAGAATACTTGTTTGGCGAACAGCCAGCGGTGAAGCCGTCTATTTTGAAGCCGTTGGTTGGCGCGAATAACGCGGAAAGCCAATCGAGTAGCGCACAAAATACTGCGGATAATAACGACAATTGGCTCAACGAATTATTTGGGATTGACGGCACAGAGCCTGCGCAGCAGTCCGTACAGAGATACACTGGCAGGCCAAAGGAGGTAGATTTTTCGCTTTTGGTGCCGAAGATTCGAGCGTTTGTTAGTGAGCGCATTGCGGAGGCCGATGATTGGGCCGGTCGAAAATACAAGCACAACAAAAAACAGATACACCTTGATGGTGACGGCCCGGCGAAGCACGAATCCATCTCTATTTCCTCTGCCAACGAATCTCGCCGCAGAAGCACCATTGATAACCTGACTCATCAAGCAAATGCAGCCAAATCGCTGATAGACCGGATCGAGCGTGGCGAGAACATTTCTCATGAATTGGCGCAGGCAATTGAGGCGTCCGACGCGGATATTGAAACGATTGGCAAGCCGCGCTTCGGGAAAACCAGGAATGATCAAGCAGAGGCGTATATTTCCAATATGCTCCTTGGTGATCGCGGATACCGATATGGCAAGGGCACTTTGGCGCATTTGCTTTTAGTCGAATACGAGAATTTTGCTTCGACTTTAGCAGCGAGTAGCGCACAAAATACCGGCCACTCGTCGGAAAACACCGCTGAAACGCCACAAGATGCGGCGAGTAGCGCGGAAACCGTCGCCGCAATTGACGCACTGATAGCCGAAGGCGAGCGTCGCCGCGATGCTGGCGAGTCGCCGCGTATGAGCCGCGAAGGATTGGCTTACCCGCCTCCGGCTGGCGATGGCGATGCAATGAGCGCCATGAACTGGTTGAGCGACGCCGAGCGTCAGCAGCTGCATGACTTGAAGCAGTCACTGCCATCGGCCGCCAGTGAGCGCGAAGCAGCACGGGCGCGCATCAAGCAGAAGCTGGAGCGACGCGGGCCCAGAATGAATGGTGGCGCGATTGATTCCAATGAGCCAAAAGCGGACTATACTGACCATTATGAAACCGACCTGTTTGGCAACCCGCTACCGAATGCAGGTAGAAAGACTCGCGCCGCCAAGCCCGCGCAATCCGGGGTACATCGGAACGTACACGCCGCACCCGCACTATCGGGTGACACCGCTGCGCCCGCCGGGGATTATCGGGTTCGCACCCTTATTGGAACGGAAGCCCAGCGAACGCTAGGGGCGCGCAGCATTCAATCCATTGACGACCTGGCAAAGGCCACGTCGTACCTGTATCGCTCTGCCGTGGAACGATTCGATGCCATCGTCACAGACTCCAGCGGCAAGCCGCTTGCCGTTGTCGGCGCGTTCAAGGGTGCAGTAGACCAGGCGAGTGTTTACAGGGCGACACTGGTTGGTGAGGCGGTACGCATACCGGGCGCCGCTCATATCTGGTTTTCACATAACCATCCAAGCGGAACCGCCAGTCTGTCCAGCGCAGACCGCGCACTCTACGCCGCTTTGGCCGACACGTTTGATGGCTCCGGCATTCAGCCAATGGGATTGATTGCCGTTGCCGGCAGTCGGTATGCCTCAATGGAAGGCAGCAACAAGCCAATTCCGCGCTCGTCTGAATCCATGGCCCTGCCAGTTGTTGAGCGTGAGCTGGTTCCGGCTGGCGATGACCTGCCCGCCATCACCTCGCCACAATCGGCCAGGGATTTCGCCAACTCGCTATACAAGGGGTCTGATTATCAACCTGGCATGATGTTGCTTAATACGCAAAATCAATTAGCGGCGTGGGTGCCGTTGCCAGCAACAGCAATGGGTGCGCTACGCCATAGCGGTGGGCTGAACGCCATCTATCGCGCCATTAGTGAGAGCAATGCCAGTGCGGTGATTCTGGTTCACGGCGGGGAGTTGAGCGAGAGAATAAGCAACGTCACCATTGGCCAGAACATTGCCGCAGCCGTAGCAAAACTGGATGTTCGGCCGCTTGATATCATCGATATAAGAAAACCTCGGTCTGCAGCAGAAACCGGGGAGTTGATCCAGTCAGGCCCGCTCTACAGCAAAGCCAACGACTACACCAGCACCCAAGGCATGTCGGCCAAAGACCTACAGGCCATCATTGCCAAGGCGCTGCCGGCGCATCTGCGCGAGCGGGTCAAGGTAGAGCAAAGCCGCGGCAACAATGCCCAACAATCGGCACGGTCGGAAGATAACGACTTGATCGAGGCTGAGTACGATCCGGCAACCGGGCAGCTTACACTATACGCGGACGCCCTCCCGACACCAGAACGCGCCTTGTTCGTCCTGGATCACGAATTGACGCACTACGGTTTGGATAAGAAATACGGTTC
>CALMFQ010000111.1 GCA_937863215.1 uncultured Pseudomonadota bacterium | reverse complement strand
ACCGTGAACATGATGGAGCTGATCAACAACATCGCCAAGGCTCACTCGGGTCTGTCCGTGTTTGCCGGTGTGGGTGAGCGTACTCGTGAGGGTAATGACTTCTACCACGAGATGAAGGACTCCAACGTTCTCGACAAAGTGGCGATGGTTTACGGCCAGATGAACGAGCCTCCGGGCAACCGTCTGCGCGTAGCGCTGACCGGCCTGACCATGGCGGAACACTTCCGCGATGAGAAGGATGCATCGGGTAAAGGTCGTGACGTTCTGCTGTTCGTCGACAACATCTACCGTTACACCCTGGCCGGTACCGAAGTATCGGCACTGCTGGGCCGTATGCCGTCCGCAGTGGGTTACCAGCCGACTCTGGCCGAAGAAATGGGCCGTCTGCAAGAGCGTATTACTTCGACCAAATCGGGTTCGATTACCTCGATTCAGGCCGTATACGTACCTGCGGATGACTTGACCGACCCGTCGCCTGCTACAACGTTTGCTCACTTGGATGCAACCGTGGTTCTGTCGCGTGACATCGCTGCACTGGGTATCTACCCGGCAGTTGACCCGCTGGATTCGACTTCGCGTCAGCTGGATCCGCTGGTGGTTGGCGACGATCACTACAACGTTGCGCGTGGCGTACAGCAGACTCTGCAGCGCTACAAGGAACTGCGTGACATCATCGCGATTCTGGGTATGGACGAACTGTCGCCGGAAGACAAACAGCTGGTGGCTCGTGCACGTAAGATCCAGCGCTTCCTGTCGCAGCCGTTCCACGTTGCCGAAGTGTTCACCGGTAGCCCGGGCAAGTACGTTTCCCTCAAGGAAACCATCCGTGGCTTCAAGGGCATTATCAACGGCGAGTACGATCATCTGCCGGAACAGGCGTTCTACATGGTCGGCTCGATCGACGAAGCGGTAGAAAAAGCGAAAACCCTCCAGTAAGTTGAGGTTGTGATATGGCTACTACAATGCACGTCGATGTCGTGAGCAGCGAAGAGGCGATTTACTCCGGTGATGCGGAGTTTGTCGTCGCGCCGGCACACGAAGGCGAAATTGGTGTCTACGCGCGCCATGCCCCGATGATCGCACTGATCAAGGCGGGCACCCTGCGGATTACTCCGGCAGGCAAGGGCGAAGAAGTGCTGCTGTTTGTCAGCGGTGGCATGATCGAAGTACAGCCGCATCACGTGACTGTACTCGCGGATACAGCAATTCGCGGTGCCGATCTGGACGAAGCCAAGGCGCTGGAAGCCAAGCAGCGCGCCGAAGAGGCTCTGGCCAACCGCAACGCCGATATCGATTACGCCAAGGCGGAATCGGAACTGGCGTTCGCCGTTGCCCAACTGGCCGCGATCCAGAAATTGCGCAAGAAAAATCACTAAGCCTAGCGCGTGATTGCACGTTCTTGTTGTGTACGAAAAAGGCAGCCTGTAGGCTGCCTTTTTTGTTTGGTGTTCAGTAATTGCTAATTCGGTGATCTAATGGAGCAAACCCTCTCGGTAGTAATCCTGGCCGCCGGCCAGGGCAAACGCATGTATTCCAGCCTGCCCAAGGTATTGCATCCGCTGGCCGGCAAGCCGATGCTGCGGCAGGTGATCGACGCAGCGCGCGCACTGCAACCGCAGAAACTGTGCATTGTCTACGGTCATGGTGGCGATCAGGTACGCGCCGCGCTGAGCGATATCGATGCCGAATGGGCCTTGCAGGAACAGCAGCTGGGCACCGGCCACGCCGTACGCCAGGCTTTGCCGTTTTTGCCGGCCGAGGGCATGACGCTGGTGTTGTTCGGCGACGTGCCGCTGATCCGCAGTACGACGCTGCAGGCTATGCTGCAAGCCGGCAACGGCGACAGCATGGTGTTGCTGACCGACGTGATCGCCAATCCGAAAGGCTACGGCCGCATCGTGCGCGACGCCGAAGAGCGGATCGTGCGTATCGTCGAGGAAAAGGATGCCAGCGATGCCGAGCGGCATATCCGCGAAATCAATACTGGCATCATGTTGTTGCCGAACCAGCATCTGGGCGGCTGGCTGGAGCGCCTGTCGAACCGGAATGCGCAAGGCGAATATTATCTGACCGACGTGATCGGCATGGC
>CALMFQ010000110.1 GCA_937863215.1 uncultured Pseudomonadota bacterium | reverse complement strand
TGCGTCTGGAAGGCAACAATGCCGAACTGGGCGCGAAGATTCTGGATGAGTCGGGTCTGAAACTGACTGCTGCGCAAGGCCTGGCCGACGCAGCCCAGAAAATCGTTGCTGCTGTCAAAGCAGTAGCCTGAGCCACCCGCACTTTCAGGAGTCAATAATGAGCGTATTGGTCAACAAAGATACCAAAGTGCTGGTGCAGGGTTTCACCGGCAAAAACGGCACGTTCCACTCGGAACAAGCCCTGGCTTACGGCACCAAGGTTGTGGGTGGCGTGACCCCGGGCAAGGGCGGCAGCAAGCATCTGGGCCTGCCGGTGTTCAACACCATGAAAGACGCGGTACGTGAAACCGCTGCCGACGCATCGGTGATCTACGTACCGGCACCGTTCGTGCTGGATTCGATCATCGAAGCGGTCGATGCCGGCGTGAAGCTGATCGTTACCATCACCGAAGGCGTGCCGACACTCGACATGCTGAAAGTGAAGCGTTATGTCGAAAGCAGCGGCGCCCGTCTGATCGGCCCCAACTGCCCCGGCATTATCACCCCGGGCGAATGCAAGATCGGCATCATGCCGGGTCACATCCACCTGCCGGGTCGTATCGGCATCGTGTCGCGTTCCGGCACCTTGACCTACGAAGCCGTGGCACAGACGACCGTTACCGGCCTCGGTCAATCGACCTGTATCGGTATCGGCGGCGACCCGATCCCTGGCACCAGCCACATCGACGCGCTGAAGCTGTTCCAGGACGATCCGCAGACCGAAGCGATCATCATGATCGGCGAAATCGGCGGCACCGCGGAAGAAGAAGCGGCCGAATACGCCAAGGCACACGTCACCAAGCCTATCGTCGGTTACATCGCCGGTGTGACTGCGCCGAAAGGCAAACGCATGGGCCACGCCGGCGCGATCATCTCCGGCGGCAAAGGCACGGCAGAAGAGAAATTCGCCGCGTTCGAAAAAGCCGGCATCGCCTACACCCGCAGCCCGGCCGAGCTGGGTTCGACCATGGTCAACTTGCTGAAACAAAAAGGCATGCTGTAAATTGCCGCTTTCCGGCTCGACGACAACGCCACCTTCAGGTGGCGTTTTTCATATGCACATCCCGATTCTGCATCAAACCCAATACTGGCTCGCGGTCAATAAACCCGCCGGGCTCAACTTCCATTCCGAAGACGGCGAGGCCGGGCTGGTAGCCTTGTTGCGCCAGCAATTGGGTTTTGAGCTGTACGCGGTACACCGGCTGGATAAACTCACCTCCGGCATCGTGTTATTCGGCAAAAGCCCCGAGGCGGCCAATCAACTGGCGGAACAACTGCGCAACCGGCAGATGGCCAAGTTCTACATCGCTCTGTCGGATCAGAAGCCAAGCAAGAAGCAGGGCGCCATCGTTGGCGACATGGCCAAAAGCCGCAACGGCACCTGGCGTCTGACGCGCAGCAAAGAGAACCCCGCGATCACGCAGTTTTTCAGCTACGGGCTGGAAAACGGCCTGCGCTTGTTCCTGCTGCAATTACACAGCGGCAAGACGCATCAGCTGCGGGTGGCGATGAAAAGCCTCGGCTCACCGGTGTTGGGCGATGCAGCCTATGGCGCCAAGGCCGAAGTGGATCGCGGCTATCTGCACGCCTGGGCGGTGCGTTTTGTGTTTGACGGTGAAACCATCGAATTGATCTGCCCGCCAAGTGAAGGTGAAGCGTTTGCCAGCCCGGTTCTGCAGCTACAACTGGCAGCAATATGCCCACCGTGGGCGCTGCCGTGGCCGAAGCTCTAGCGGTTAACAAGCATCGGCCTGCAGGCCGCTCTGGTATTGCCTTGCAGGCCAGCCTGCAAGGCAATAGGGATGGGCGTTACAGCTTGCCGCCTTGCGCTGCCGCTCGCGTGTCGCGGCGTATGGCCAAGGCATGGAAAACAGTCGGCACATCGTGTTGCCAATGTTTCAACGTCAACGAAATCATTAATCCCTCAAAGTCCGCCACGATGCCGACATAGATCGCCAGCGAGACCAGTGTTCCCGCCTGACCAAAGCCAAGCAGCGACATGAAGCCGGCAAACAGGAAAATGCCCCACAGTTTGGACGACCACATGTGATAGCTGGTTTCACGCCGGTATTTCAAGTAGTCGAACAGGTAACGCGTCAGCTCCAGCAGTAGCAAAACACCCAGCGGCACCATGCGTTCCCGGATCGCATCCGGATAAAGCAGGTAAGCCGCAATCGATGCGCAAACATAAACAATCGAGTCGGCAATGCTGTCCAGCCGCCTGATTCCTTCGGTGGCGATGTTCAGCCGGCGGGCGATGACGCCGTCGAACACGTCGGACAGAAACGCGACGATG
>CALMFQ010000109.1 GCA_937863215.1 uncultured Pseudomonadota bacterium | reverse complement strand
TGGCGGCGCAGCCGGCCAGCAGGCCGAGTGCGGTGGCAAGCGCCAGCAGGCGCAGGAACGGTTTGGGCATGACAGACTCCGTGAAGGATTTCGCCGATGATGACATATCCGGATATACCACAGCAATTGGCAAAAATTGCATAATGCCATGCATAAATGAATGGACTGCCGGAGAGCTGCATGCAATTGCGCTGGGACGATCTGCACCTGTTTCTGACCGTGTGCGAACAAGGCAGCCTCAGCGCCGCCGCGCGCCTGCTGCAGCTGGGCCAGCCAACGCTGAGCCGGCGCATCGGCGAACTGGAGCAGAGCGTGGGCGAGCCGCTGTTCGTGCGCCAGAGCCAGGGCATGCGCCTGACCGCTGCCGGGCAAAAACTGCTGCCGGCGGCGCAGCGCATGGCCGAATGGGCCAGCGCAGCCGCCGTCGCTATCGACGGTGACGCGCATCTGCCACAGGGCCGGGTGCGCATCGCCGCGCCGCCGCTGGTGGCGTATGAAGTGGTGGCGCCGCTGGCAGCCGAGATTCGTCGCCAGTATCCGGCAATCCGCATCGAAATCCTCGCCGGGGTGGAAACCCTCAACCTCAGCCGTGGCGAAGCCGACCTGTCGCTGCGCATTGCCGCACCCAGCGATAGCGAGCTGCTGATTCTCGACCGCATCTGCAGCCACTGGCGCATCTATGCCGCACCCGAATACGCCGCGCGGCTAGCGCCCGGCACCGGCATTGCCGACCTCGACTGGATCGGCTGGGCACCGCCGTTCGACCAACTGCCGCCGCACCGGCAACTGCTGCAGAACATTACCGATTTCAGCGCCGCCGTCAGCGCCGACGACATCAACGTACAACTGGCCACCTGCCTCGCCGGCGCCGGCGTGATGCTGTTGCCCGAAGTGCTGCAACAGCGCGCCCGCGCGCAACACTTGCGGCAACTGGTAAAGCTGGATGTCGATCTCGGCCCGGAGCAAGCGGCGGAAATGTTCCTGGTCTGTCACCGGCGCCAGCGCGAGCTGCCGAAAATGCAGCCGGTCATCGCCGCACTGCAGGCCGAATTCGCGCACATGCGCGGCGATGCCGGTAGCGCGGCTTAGCGGCACGCAACATCGCCCGCCGGTGCCGACAGGCCTGGCGCCGAGCATGCGGGGCACTGCGCTGCGCTTCGATTGCACCCTACGGGATGCGCCTTACGGCTTTGCCTATATTTGGTAGGGTGGGCAAGGAGTTGCCCACCAACACAGCCTGAACGGATCACCCATGCCCAACTACCGACGCGCCAATCAAGCCGGCGGCAGCTATTTTTTCACCGTCGTCAGCTACCGCCGCCAGCCCATTTTCTGCGAGCCGGCGTTTCGCGCAGCCTTGCGTGTCGCCGTCGAACAAACCCGCGCCCGTTATCCCTTCGAGATCGACGCCTGGGTACTGCTGCCCGACCATCTGCATTGCATCTGGACCCTGCCGCCCGACGATGCCGATTTCGCCACCCGCTGGGGCCAGATCAAACGGCAAGTCAGCCTGTTGTGTGGCGAGCAATTCCGGCGCGACGAATGGCTGACCGCATCCAAACGTAAACACCGCGAAGCTACTATTTGGCAACGGCGTTATTGGGAACACCTGATCCGCGACCCGCAGGATTTCGCCCGCCACATGGATTACCTCCATCACAACCCGGTCAAACACGGCTTGTGCCAGCAAGCGGCCGATTGGCCGTATTCAAC
>CALMFQ010000108.1 GCA_937863215.1 uncultured Pseudomonadota bacterium | reverse complement strand
CCAGCCGTTCAATCCGGCATTGCATGCGGCTTGACGGGGATAACAGTATCTACAACAGCGATAGACACACCTGCCCTGCAGCCCGCATTGGTATTGGCTTGCAGCCTTGCCTGCAGGCCAATGCCAGAGCGGCTTGCAGCCGGGTGGGTTTTAACCGGTTGTTTCACGACGGTTGCACCCAGCCCGGTGGGCGTTTGTCGAGAAACGCGCGCAAGCCGTCTTTGCCTTCGGCGCTGGCGCGGATGCGGGCGATGCGTTGCGCGGTTTCGTCGATCAGGCCGGGCTCGATGCGCTGGTTGCCGACATGCTGGATCAGCATCTTCGCCGCTGCCATGGCATGCGGGCCGTTAGCGAGCAGGGTGGTGAGCAGCGTTTCAATCGTGCTATCGAGTTCGTCGCGGTCGACGACTTCGTGCACCAGCCCCAGTTGTTTTGCGGTGGTCGCATCAAAGCGCTCGGCGGTGAGGAAATAGCGCCGCGCCGCCGAGACGCCGATTTTGCCGATCACATATGGGCTGATCACCGCCGGGATCAGGCCCAGCTTGACTTCGGTGAGCGCAAACGTGGCGCTGTCGCTGGCGATGGCGATGTCGCAGCAGGCCACCAGCCCGACGCCGCCGCCGTACGCCGGCCCCTGCACGCGGGCGACGGTTGGCACCAGCATGCCGTTGAGCGTGTGCATCAGCGCTGCCAGCGCGCGCGAATCGGCGAAATTCTCCGCCTCGTTGTAGCCGGCCATGCGCTGCATCCAGTTCAGATCGGCGCCGGCGGAAAAACTCTTGCCGTTGGCGGCCAGCACTACGGCGCGCACCGCCGGGTTGTCGTTCAACTGCTGCAATTGCGCCGTCAGCTCGGCGATCAGCGCGTCGTCGAAGGCGTTATGCAGCTCCGGGCGATTCAGCCGAACTTCGGCGACGCCGCGGTGGTCGATGGTGACGAGTAGGGCGGACATTTCAATCTTTCCAATAAAACCATTTCAAGGCGCAATGAACGGCGCGCTGAAATTACATGCGGAACACGCCAAAGCGCGTTTGTTCAATCGGCGCGTTGAGCGACGCCGACAACGCCAGCCCCAGCACCGTGCGTGTATCCGCCGGGTCGATCACGCCGTCGTCCCACAGCCGGGCGCTGGCGTAATAGGGGTTGGACTGGCTGTCGAACTGGTCGCGGATCGGTTGCTTGATGGCGTTTTCCTCGTCGACGCTGAGTGCCTGGCCCTGTTTTGCCAGCGCATCCTTGCGCACCTGCGCCATTACGCCGGCGGCCTGTTCGCCGCCCATCACCGAGATGCGTGCGTTCGGCCACATCCACAAAAAGCGCGGGCTGTAGCCGCGGCCACACATGCCGTAATTGCCGGCGCCAAAGCTGCCGCCGATGATGACGGTGAACTTCGGCACTTTGCTGGTGGCGACGGCGGTGACCATTTTTGCGCCATCCTTGGCGATGCCGCCGGCCTCGTATTTACTGCCAACCATGAAGCCGGTGATGTTCTGCAGAAACACCAGCGGAATGCCGCGCTGCGAGCAGAGTTCGATGAAATGCGCGCCTTTCAGCGCCGATTCGGAGAACAACACGCCGTTGTTGGCAAGAATGCCGACCGGGTAGCCGTGGATGTGGGCAAAGCCGCATACCAGCGTGGTGCCGTACAGCTCCTTGAATTCGTCGAAACGGCTGCCGTCCACCAGCCGCGCAATCACCTGGCGGATGTCGTAAGGCTTTTTCAGGTCGGTGGGAACGATGCCGTACAGTTCTTCGATCGGGTACAGCGGCTCTTCCACCGGCTTGGTCTGAATCTGGCCGAGTTTTTGCCAGTTGAGGTTGGCGACGATGCGGCGAGCGGTGTCGAGTGCGTGGTGGTCGTTGTGGGCGTAATAATCGACCACACCGGAAGTGCGCGCGTGCACGTCGGCGCCGCCCAGCGCTTCGGCCGTCACTTCTTCGCCGGTGGCGGCTTTCACCAGCGGCGGCCCGGCGAGGAAGATGGTGCCCTGGTTCTTGACGATGATCGAGTAATCCGACAT
>CALMFQ010000107.1 GCA_937863215.1 uncultured Pseudomonadota bacterium | reverse complement strand
CGGCCATCGCCGAATACTGCGGCTAGTTGCTGCGGCTGCAACGCCGGCTGTGCCACGACCAGCGCGCCAATGCCACCGCCAGGCAAGGCGGCCAGCGCCTGCTCCAGCTCCTTGCCGTACACCGCGCGCAGCAGGCCGACCAATTGATCGTCAAGCGCCACGTCGCGGGCAAACGCCACGCCGGTATTGGGAAACAGTTGCGCCGCCGACAATTGGCTGCGGCCATAGCCGGCCAGCAGGCGATTGACGATCATTGCGTCGAGCACCTGCTGCAGGGTGCTTTGCGGCTGCTTCAGCCGCGCGAAACGCAGCATGGTATCGACACTGGCCTGCGGAAACGCATCGCCATCCACCCGCACCACCACGCCCGCCTCCTGCAACGGCATCACCGCCGCACCGGCGGGCACGGCCAGCAATAGCGCCGCCGCCCATGCCAGCAAACGCCGCGCCATCACAGCGCCAGCCGTTCTGCGGCGCGATTGAGGATATGCACCACCATCGCGATCGCATGCGGAATCACCTTCTTCGCCACCACGCGCCGATCGCCGCTGTCGGTGGACGACAGCACCACGCCGCCGTTGGCATACGAATAGGTCCCGCCCTGCGTCAGCAACGGCCGGATATCGACTGCAGCCGCGCCCAGCGGGGTAAAGTCGGCGAGAGCCGTCTTCACCAGCAGCGGATCGTTGAGGCTTTCGCTGTAGTAATAGTCGTTGACCCAGGTTTCCCAGCCGGAATGATTGTGCGCCGAGGTAGTCCAGGTATGGTGCGGCTGCAGCAGATCGGTGGTGTGCAGTACGAAGCCCAGGCTTTGCGCAGTCGGCTGCGCGAGGAACTGCTGCCACCAGAACTGGCCGAGATTATCGATCGGCTGGAACGGCATTTTTTCGAAATCGGCATACATGCTCGACGCCGAGCTGCCGCCAAGCCGGTAATGTGCCTCGGTCACGCCATAGGCATTGTATTTGCTGCCATCGCCGAACCAGCCCTTCATACCGCCGGCGCCATCGTCGAGATAATCGCCATACAGCCAGCTCGCCGCCATATTGTCGATATCGCCGGCAACCGTCAGCGCACTGTAGTTGTAGCCGCCGAACGGATTGCCATGCACGTCGCGGCCTGCAGTGTGGTTCTGGAAATGCCAGTACGACGTGTACTTGACGATGCTGGCGCCCGCGCCCCACACCGGCGCCAGCTCGCAGTCGCCGGAAACCGCGCCGCAGATGTAGGTATCGGCGAAGTCGTCGACATCGTATGCGCCCTGCCCCAGCGCCTGGGCAAACTGATCGATGCTGTAACCGGCGCGGGTCACCGCGCTCAGCAGCTTGGCGTAGTTGGTGCTGGCGGGGTTGGCCTTCATGTAGTTGACCGCATCCAGCACGATGCGCCGGTGCGTTTCCTGGGTCCAGGCATGCGCGGCCACCGATAGCCCCATCAGACCAGTTGCTGTGGCAAAAGCAAATGTTCGTTTCATTGTTCCAGTCTCCTCGTTTGATATGATTTTTACGTCAACGTAACTTGACTAGAGCAAATATACTATCTTTTACGAAAACTTAAACACAAAAAACGAACAAATATTCATTAAAATCAAAAATATTTCGCTACAAATGTTCACTAATCCGCATCTCGTTCCCGCAGCATCCCGGTAGCGCCACACCGAAACCCGGCGCCTGCGGCAGCCAATGAAAAAGCCCGCGGACGCGGGCTTTTGCGGCTGACGACGGCAACTCCGTCAGCGTAGGTAATCGAATTTGTCTGCACCAAAATTCAGGGTGAAATCCCCCTGATCGACGGCGACCATAATCGCCGCCAGCAGCAGGATATAAGCAATCAATCGCATGAGGCCGCTTCGTGTTTTCACCGCCCGCCCTCCATAATCAGAAATCTTGATCTGCATCATACTGCGGCGGAATTTTATTTGCTACACGCTACCGATACGCG
Source organism: uncultured Pseudomonadota bacterium (assembly GCA_937863215.1). Taxonomy (GTDB): domain Bacteria; phylum Pseudomonadota; class Gammaproteobacteria; order Burkholderiales; family SCOH01; genus CALMFQ01. Next base: position 80 of record CALMFQ010000107.1, on the reverse strand, counting down.
CCGACAGGCGGCAGGGATGGGGCACAAAAACAAAAAAGCCAGACTTTCGTCTGGCTTTTTTGTTTATTGCATTCTGGTGG
>CALMFQ010000106.1 GCA_937863215.1 uncultured Pseudomonadota bacterium | reverse complement strand
ACTATATCACGCGTTTGTGCCATTGTGTTTCGATGCCGCTCACGCCGGCTGCCGCTGTGTAGCGCTGCCGCGGCGCTGGCAAATTCATTGTTGTTATCCCGTCAGTTTTCAGAATGCCTGTCATCACGTCTACCCAACATAAGACATCGGCGCCGGCCGGCCCGGCAAGCGCTGGCGGATACCGCATTGCGGCTGCGGTGCAGGCATTCGGCCTGGTACTGCTGGCGCTGCCGGGCATGACCGGTGCGCTGCCGCCGTGGGCGCTGCTGTGCGGATTCGGCCTGAGCTTGCTGGCCGGCTGGGCGGTGTTCCGGCGCGCCGCCAATACTGCGGCGATTGCTGGCCGCGATCCCGGCGTGACTGCCGCGCTGCAGCAGATGGAACAACTGGAGCTGACCCGTTATCGCCAGCTGGTGCAGTTCGCCAACGATATGTTCACCTGGCACGATGCCGACGGCAGCCTGCACTATGTGTCGCCGAACGTACGCCGCCTGCTCGGTTACGACCCGGCCGAGCTGCTCGGGCAACAGATGTTCCGGCTGATCCATCCGGACGATCTGGCCAGCGTGCATCTGGCGCGTGCCGATCTGCTGGCCGAGCGCAATCCTCTGCCGATTACTTTTCGCATCGTCAATCGCGACGGTGTGTGGGTGTGGCTGGAAATGTTCGCGCGCCTGTTCGATCTGGGCGAAGGCAAGACCCGTATCGTCGGCGTCAGCCGCGACATTTCGCTGCGGCGCGAAGCCGAAGCGCTGGTGCGCGAGTCGGAGCGTTTCAAGGCATTGTTCGAACTGGCGCGCGATGGCCTGTTCCTGATCGATTCGCGCGGCCGGATCGTCGAGGCAAACCGCGAGGCCGCGCACGATCTCGGCTATCATCGCATGCACCTGATCGGCATGCCGCTGGCGGATTTGCTGGCGCCCGACGCCGGCAACGATTGCCTGCTGCAGTGGCACGATTATTTCGAATCGATCCAGAACGGCCGGCCGGAGCAGGTGGATGCGGTACTGATCGCTGCCGGCGATCAGCACAAATGGGTTGAGGCGACCTTCAGCCCGATCTCGCAGGAAGGCCGGCCGATGGTATTGCTGGCGGTGCGCGACGTGACCGACACCGCGCGCCCCATGAGCTC
>CALMFQ010000105.1 GCA_937863215.1 uncultured Pseudomonadota bacterium | reverse complement strand
GGGCCATCCAGGCTGCCAGTCAGGCAGCAACACCGTGGTATCGCTGGTGCGCGATCATCGGGTTCGGGAATGATCTGTTGATATGGCTATCCAGGCATCGCATCGACGCGGCACTTGTGGCGTCCATTGGTGGCCAACCGGTGCGGTTGAGCTTTCGCATAGGCTCGGCGACGAGTGATGATGCAGTCGAGTACGAGATAATTGTTGAGCCTACTGCCGACGTGTGGGTATCCCTGCAACAACGAATTGGTTGCACTACCATTCCACTCATTGAGGGCAACGCGTCGGCCATGCTGCTCACTGAAATAATCCGCTACGTGCGGACCTTGACGATGCGTCGCGCCCGCGCCAAAGGTAAAGCCTATGGCAATTGATCTACCACTACCCGGACCGTCCAAAGAATCCGATATTCCGGACGCTGTCAAACGCGCACGCGCTATAGCCAATGGGGATGGGCAGGAAGCGCAGTCGGATCCAGTCCCGTCCACATCACATCCCAAGCGCACAAAGAAATCCCCGATCGTACGTTCGGCACCGACCGAACCGCAACCCAGTCACGTCAATGTCACGATCGACGGTACGGATTTTAACCTGGTGATGCAGTGCAGCGGTGTCGACATCAAAGCCGTACATGGGCAGGACGCCGAGACACTGGCGCTGGGCGTCTACCGTTTCTCTCCGACACGCTTTACACCCAAGACTGGTTCTAAATTCCGCATCACCCCCCACGCAGCTGGCATGGCCTACGACGTAACTTTCCTGGGGTTTTCTTTCGATGTCGGTGATATAGTCGTCCATGCATTTGTCATCGACGCCAAGCAACCAGTCTCCTGATTCTGCGCCAAAATCCAATCCGGACAATACCGGGCACATCAAGGATGCCCGGTGGAAGTTGGCCTCCCAACAACCCACACCACAGGAGACCGCCGCAGATATCCTGATGGACAAAATGGCCGCGGCCTTGGACGAGGGCGACAAAAGGGTATAGGCTTTTCCATCTATGTTTTCCGAGCCCGTAAATTTCGCAGTAGAAGGGTCAGCTTTCAAAGGCGACCAATCTCTGTCGAGAGACTTTTGGAACCCGTTTCTGCTGCCGTCGTCGCGGGAAATGCCACAAAACTTCCGCAATGTTTTTGATCTCTGTCTGTACTTGTGGCTTTCCAACCCGGAATATCAGCAGGCCCACATCAAGACGACTGGCCATTTCCTGACGGAACTGGAATTCCCAGACAAGACAGGAGATCGGGAGGAGAAGGAAGAGTTTCGTGATTTTCTCGACAATGATTTGCGGGTATTCGATGTGGCCCATACGGCCGGCTGCGAATTTGGCGCTTACGGTAATGTGCTGCTGCGCATGTACCTACCATTCAACCGGTTTTTGATCGACGAGCGGCGCGGCCCCGATAATCGCGCAGAGTGGTCCCTGCAGGCTTTTCCGGAATCCGAGGTCAAATATCATGCGTCCGACTTGCAGTACGAGGTGCCGGATCCTGTGACGGCGCACCTACCTGCGTCAAAGCGCAAGCGGGTGAAGTTTTTCTTCTGCGATCGGCGCGCTATGGACATGAAGCGGATCAAGTTGCATCTGATTGACCCGCGCTGGGTGCACATCAAGCACTCCCTGTGGTCCGGGCGCAATCAGTATGTCGTCCAGCTGGACCCGGATTTCGTCAGTCAGATCAAGCAGGGGTTGTTGTGGCAGGTGAACGAAACACCGTTGTGGGTGCTGGAGGCCGTCAAGACAGACTCGTGTGTGCAGTTTTCTGACAACGAGGTCTTTCACATGAAAGCCCCTACGATATCGGGAATATCCACCGGAGGTTGGGGGCTGCCAGAGGTGGTATCGAATTTCCGCAACCTTCATGCGACAGCAGTTCACCGGAAGATCAACGAGGCGGTTGGTCGCGACTATGTGCTGCCGATGCGCATATTTTCCCCGTCCACATCGGGGTCGATGACGGATGCGCTGAATACCAGTCACCTCGGGGAGTGGAAGGCGGCAGCGGCGGAAATGATTCGCGCACACCGCAAGGATCCGTTTTCCATGCACGCCTATCCGTTCCCAATGACGATCCAGCAGGCAGGCGGAGATGGTATGTCCCTGGTACCAAGGGACAACATGCGATTCCAGATCGATACGATGCTGGACGGCGCAGGTTACCCGTCGGAGTTGTTCCACAGTACGTTGTCCTACCAGCAGACTCCAATTGCGTTGCGCAATTTCGAACAGTCCAAGCGTCATCATGGGCGGGGTCTTTCCGATCTGATCAGTTGGGCGGCCGATCGGGTGAATGATTTCATGGGCCGCGCACGCATCCCGACCCGCCTGGCCCGACCGACTGTTGTGGATGACCTGGAACGTCGTTCCATGTTCCTACAGCTGGCAGCCGGCGGAGAGTTTCCACGAGCCGTTGCCTATCGTGGTTTCAATGCGGGGGATCCTGTGGAAGCAGCCAAGCAGCGCGCCATCGAGGACAAGGAAATTGCCAAGGCGGTGGAGGAGATCCAATTGGAATACCAACGGGAGAAAACGATCGGTAGTCTGTCCGATCAGGTAAACAGCGGTCTTGGGCAGGCACCGGGAGGCGTGCAGTACACACCGATGGATCGCCAGTCCAAAGTACTCGAGGAAGCCACACGCCTGCTGAATATCCCGGACGACGGCGCGCGGGCAAAAGAGTTGGCCAACCTACGTGGAGCCGATGCGGACATGTATGCGCTGGTTTCGCAGAAAATGAAGGAATTGCGAGCCCAGGCCGAATCGCAGGGGCGTGCGCAGGCCGGGCAGATAGCCGCGCAGCAACAGCAGCAGGGCGGCGCGTAGCGGCGATTGCACGGGCACACAAATAACCCTACGGTTTGAAGATGGCGCAGCTTCAGCAGAATGATTTGGAAAGCCTGATCCGTAAACTTCCTCGCCGGAAGCCGCGCGGAACGGGCGGCCCCACATCCAAGGTCGTGGACTTCATCCGCCATGGGCCGGTGGATTTCCCTGCGGTCGACGAGTGGGACCCGACTGATCATCACAAGTTTCAAGGTGCTGCCATCGTGCCGGTGACGATGCGATCAAATCGATAATGGAAACGAATCCAGCCACATACAAGCTACCGCCTGGGTTGGCGACCATGTACGATTGGTCTCCCACCGGTGGCCTTTCACGCAAGCGTTTACCCGATACGCTTGCGGGGTCCAGTCCGTTTTCCGAACCAACGAGTATGCGCGACTCTTTGTTCTTCCAGGCTGGGCGCGGGCTGCGTTCCTACCTGACGAACACGCCGTTGCAGCAGGCCGCAGGAGGGCCACGGGCTGCCGGTACATTGATGGGATTGCTGGGCGGCATCGGGGTTGGCGGACTGCGCAATTGGGCATCACCGACCGCACCGGTGGACATAGGCGGTTACGGCCTGGCTGGCGGGCTTGCCGGGTGGCTGATGGGCGGACTTAATGGCATGCCGCACTTGAAACGTGCCAGTTTCAACGCGCCCGACATAGCCACTCTGCAGCGCATGATCCAACAACTGCAGGACATTCCTCCTGGCGTGCAGCAGCAAATGGCACAGGCTGTAGCGACCATGACACCTGATCAACGTGTTGCTGCATATCGGGTGCTCGGGGCGGCGGCCGGTGCCGGAGCCGGCATGATGGCTGCCAAATACTTTTCTGATCAAGGCCTCATTCCATCCATCGTCGGTGCCATTCTGGGCGGCTTGTTGGGCTTCGGCCTCGGCAATGCCGCAGCCGGTAGCGAAGTGCAGCCGCGCCCGGATAATAGCTTCATGTTTCAACGCGGTAATAATCCCAGCCCTGGCATAGCCAGACTCATCTATGGTCCCTAATTCACTCGCTCGATCCTACGGCCGTGCACGCGCATTGCGCGCTGCCGGCATCACTCCTACTCAATTTGGTATCGTCAAATCGGCTGTCCATACGTTTCGCACCGAGGGTTCATTCGATATCATGATGGCCAAAGCTGCTGCTCGCCTATTTGAACTGGCTGACATGCGGGCGTCAGATGGGTATCCGATTTTCGTCAAGCTGGCAGCCTTGCGCCCGGAGCAATGGTCGCCCGCATATGCACCATTCACGGAAGCCTTCATGGAAACGATGGTGCGGCGTTGTCAGGATCCTGAGATTGCCGGACATCTCAAAGCCGCGGCCGGCAACATCGACACGGCGGCCAATTTCGTCAGCAACGCGTTCGGCGGGGGCGGAAAGATTGCTCCCTCGTTACTCAATACACTTCTGATGGGCAGCGTCCTGCTCGGCAGTGGCACTGGCGCGTTGAGCTGGCATCTCGGACGCGACATGTCGCAGGACGACATTGATAATGCCAAGCTGCGTGAGCAGACACGCACCTATCAGGATCTGGCCGACGAGGTGAATCGCGAGGTGAATCTCCGCAAGCTGCAGGTCAGCGGGGGCATGCGTCTATGAAGCCGCCCAGCAGTCCGGCACCCTTACCGCCGCTGCGCGGTGAAATCGAGAAAGCACCAAAGCGCCAGCGGAAGAAGCGCGCCAAGGAGGCGACCGAAGCCGATACGCTGGTCGAGGCCCCAACACCACCAGACAGTGATGGCTGGTACGACACACCTTCGTTGGTCAACCAGTATACGTCAGAGCGGTGGAAGACCAGCCGTCGGCAGTGCCCCACCGAGATGCATTATTTTTCGCTGCCGGCGGATCTGGATAAATTCAACGCATTGCAGCATGAATTTTTACCCGTGTCGGCACCACGCCGTATCTTGATCAGTTCCAGGGACCCAGATTTTTGTCCCGCGGATGGCACCTATCGGATGTTGGTTTTGACCGCGAAGATCCAATACCGTAAGTTGGTGCAGGACACGAAGACTTCATCCGATACTACTCCGCCCCCATGAGCACCAAATCTGCAGCAAATTTCGACTGGCAAAATATTGGACGTTTCGCTCTGGCGGGCGGAACCGTTGGGGCCGGGGCAGCATTGCTACGTGCACTCAGTCGTCATCTCGCATCGTTGCAAGAAACGCGGCGCCCGAAAGCATACCTGCCATTGACCATTCCTGCTCCCGAGGAGCCCGGAATTGAGAAGTCTGCAGCAGACATGTGGGACAAGACGTTGGGTGGGCATGGTGTCGGACCACCGACATTGTGGGCCTATCTGCTTGGTGTTCCTGCTGCTTATCTGACGGGTGTCGGGGCCTACAAGGGTATCTCGCATGCGTATGACAAGTTTCAGGAGCGCGAGCTTGCGACTGAACTGACGGACGCGCAGAAGCAGTATCTGCTCGCCCTACAGCAAGAGCGCAAACAATTGACGGAGAAACGTGCCAACATGTTCTCCGACGAAAATCGTCCAGGTTCATTCGCGGATTGGGCGATGTTTATGCTGGCGGGATCAATTCCTCTGGCTGGGTATGCTTCGCATGTGCTGACCAAGCGGTATCTCGACAAGGCATTTCCCGCGAGCAAAGCGCCGGAGCCGGAAACTCTGCCGGTACGGTTGGACGTCGAGGATCGCATGAACAAGATGGCGTCCGGGCAGGATA
>CALMFQ010000104.1 GCA_937863215.1 uncultured Pseudomonadota bacterium | reverse complement strand
TGATCGTCGACCTGATGTACGAAGGCGGCATCGCCAACATGAACTACTCGATCTCCAACAATGCCGAATACGGTGAATACGTGACCGGCACCGAAGTGATCAACGAGAAGTCGCGCGAAGCCATGCGCAATGCGCTGAAGCGCATCCAGACTGGCGAATACGCCAAGATGTTCATCCTGGAAGGCAAGACCAACTACCCGGCAATGACCGCGCGTCGCCGTCTGAACGCAGCCCATCCGATCGAAGTAGTCGGTGGTCAGCTGCGCGACATGATGCCGTGGATCAAAGCCAACAAACTGGTTGACCAAAGCAAGAACTGATCGGTCTTTCGATCGCCAGCAAACAGGTGTGCCGCGCAGCGGTGCGCCTGTTTTGTTTTGTGGTCTACAGTTCGCCACATCGTCGCTCCTGCCGGCGCAATGAATTAGGCCAACCCGGATCACACCACTCTGGCAAAATTGCAGCGACCTATCCGCAACAAACCGAGCCCGAAACCACCATGAATCGCCCCCAGACCGGTACGCACAAATCCTTACGCCAGCAAAGCATTTATCTGCTGCCGAATCTGTTCACCACCGCCGCACTGTTCGGCGGGTTTTACGCCATTGTGCAGGCAATGAACGGTAAATTCGAACAGGCTGCCGTCGCCATCTTCATCTCGATGGTACTGGACGGACTCGACGGCCGCGTCGCCCGGCTCACGCATACGCAAAGTGCATTTGGCGCCGAATACGACAGCCTGTCCGATATGGTTTCGTTTGGTGTTGCGCCGGCACTGGTGTCTTACGAATGGATGCTGCGCGGCATGGGCAAGCTCGGCTGGATGATCGCATTCATCTACGCCGTCGGCGCCGCGCTGCGCCTGGCGCGCTTCAACACCATGCTGGAAGTGCAGGACAAACGCTACTTCCAGGGGCTTCCCAGTCCCGCTGCAGCAGCACTGGTAGCAGGGCTGGTATGGATCTGCGTCGAAAACGACATTACCGCCGGCACATTGCCATTGCTGCCGTGGATCACACTGGCATTCACACTGTTCGCCGGCATCACCATGGTCAGCAACATCCGCTTCTACAGCTTCAAGGAATTCAATGCCCGCAAGAGCATCCCGTTCATGGCCCTGCTGGCCATTGTACTGGGAATCGTACTGATCTCCAGCAACCCGCCAATGGTGCTGTTCGGCGTATTCGTATGTTACGCCCTGTCCGGTTACGTTATGGCCGGACTGCGCATGCGCAAGCAAGCCGAGACGACAAACACAGCGCAAAATTAGACACAACGTCCAACAGCAAACTTTCCCACAAGAGGGGCCGCCAAAACCATTTGACGTTTTGTCTACACCACTTTAACCTTGTCACACCTCTGTCACCACAAGGTTAGCCATTGTGTCATTCGACATTGATCGTCTAATCGGCGAATTTGGCGGCCCCGCCAAGCTTGCCGAAGCGTATAACCAACATTACCCGAACGACCCGCTGTCACGCGCCGCCATTTACAAATGGCGCGAACGCGGCAGCATTCCGCTGGCACAGATCAACCGACTGGCCGAACTGGCCGGCGCCAGCGGCTGGACATTCAACATTCACGACTATTCCAGTAAACCGGCAACATCAAATAACGCCGAACCAGCACACAGGAGCGAGCCAACCATGAGCGATCGTTTGTACATTTTCGACACCACTTTGCGCGATGGCGAACAAAGTCCGGGCGCGGCAATGACCAAGGACGAGAAAATCCGCATTGCCAGACAACTGGAAAAACTCGGTGTCGATATCATCGAAGCCGGCTTTGCCGCAGCCAGCCCCGGGGACTTCGAGGCAATCCGGGCAATTGCGGAAGTCGTGAAGGAATCGACCGTGTGCTCGCTATCGCGTGCCAACGAGAACGACGTCCGCCGCGCTGGCGAAGCGATCAAGCCGGCCGCCAGAGGCCGGATTCACACCTTCATCGCGACCAGCCCGATCCATATGGAAAAAAAGCTGCGCATGCAACCGGATCAGGTCATCGAAGCTGCGGTAAAGGCGGTCAAGATTGCCCGTGAATATACCGACGACGTGGAATTTTCGGCAGAAGACGCGCTGCGCTCGGAAATCGATTTTCTGGTCAAGATCTTTGATGCCGTCATCCAGGCCGGCGCGCGTACCATCAATGTTCCGGATACGGTCGGCTACGCAGTGCCATTTGCCACCGAGCAATTTTTCCGTGAGCTGATCGCACGCGTTCCCAACTCCGACCAGGTCATCTGGTCGGCACATTGCCATAACGACCTCGGCATGGCCGTAGCCAACTCGCTTGCCGCAGTACGCGGCGGCGCTCGCCAGGTCGAGTGCACCATCAACGGCCTGGGCGAGCGTGCCGGCAATGCCAGCCTGGAAGAAATCGTCATGGCAGTACGTACCCGCCATGACATATTCAATATCGAAACCCGCATCGATACACCGCAAATTGTTCCGGCATCGAAACTGGTTTCCACCATCACCGGCTATCCGGTACAGCCGAACAAGGCCATCGTCGGCGCCAACGCTTTCGCACACGAATCCGGCATTCATCAGGACGGCGTGCTCAAGCATCGCGAAACCTATGAAATCATGCGCGCCGAAGACGTGGGCTGGACCGCCAACAAGCTCAGCCTCGGCAAACTATCCGGGCGCAACGCATTCCGCACTCGCCTGAAAGACCTGGGAATCGAACTCGACAGCGAAGAAGCGCTGAACGCCGCATTCGGTCGCTTCAAGGAGCTGGCCGACAAGAAATCGGAAATTTTCGACGAAGACCTGTACGCCCTGGTGAGCGATGAATCCGCATCACAGGAACAGGATGCATATAAGTTCGTATCGCTGACCACCCGCACCGAAACCGGCGAACAACCTTATGCAGAAATCGTTCTGGTCGACAATGGCAAGGAAAA
>CALMFQ010000103.1 GCA_937863215.1 uncultured Pseudomonadota bacterium | reverse complement strand
GCGGCGTTTGCGGTGCGCTCCGGCAGTGTGCTTGAACACCGTACGCCGGTCAGCGCGCTGGTAACCAATTTCAGCCGCGACGGCTTCAGCCAGGACGAGCTGGAAACGCTGTTCCACGAATTCGGCCACGTGATGCACGGGGTGCTGTCGCAGACGCGCTATTCGCTCAATGCCGGCACTTCGGTGAAGCGCGATTTTGTCGAGGCGCCATCGCAGATGTACGAAGAATGGGTGCGCCGGCCGGAGGCGTTCAAACTGTTTGCGCAAGTCTGCCCCAACTGCAAGCCAATCGATCTCGGCCTGGTAGATCGACTGAATCAGGCACGCCATTTCGGCCAGGGCACACGCTATGCACGGCAGCGGCTGTTCGCCGCCTACGATATGGCGCTGGCCAGTGCCAATCCCGGTGAGCCGATGCAGGTATGGCGCGCGATGGAGAGCGCTACGCCGCTCGGCCATTTTGACGGCACCCAGTTTCCCGGCACTTTCGGCCATATCGTCGGCGGTTATGCCGCCGGCTATTACGGCTATATGTGGTCGGAAGTGCTGGCGCTGGACATGGCATCGGCGTTCGGCAACAACCTGATGAACCCGGAAATCGGCGCGCGCTATCGCAAGATCGTGCTGGAAAACGGCGGCCAGGTCGACCCGAACCGGCTGGTGAGCGAATTCCTCGGCCGCAAGCCTAATTCGCTGGCGTTCTTCCAGCATATTTCCGCTCAGCCGACAGCGCTTGCCGGGCCAGCTGCCGTGCCCGGCAAAGTGGAAGAGCCGGTTGCGTCTGCGCAACCGGAGCAAACGGCAGGGGCGCCCAAATCCGCCGGCCTGAAGCGCTCGGCCCGGATATCGTCGCCCGCCACGCCTGCCTCCACCATTGACCTGGCGCGGCCATCCGATGCCGCACCGGCTGCGGAGCCTGGCCAATCTGCCAGTGTTGCCAAACCCGTCGAGCCAGCCGCCATGGCCGAGCCGCCCAAGCCGGTTACGGCTCCTGCTGCCAGCGCGCCGGCTGCAACGGCCAAGCCTGCCGCTTCCGCGACGCGTTCGTGGCCGATGAAGCCGATCGAGCAGCCGAAGCAGCCTGCCTCCAAGGTCGAACTGCGGGTTGGCGGCGAGGTGCAGCCATGAGCGCATATCTGGTACGGCGCCTGCTGCAGATGATCCCCACGTTGCTGGGCGTGGTGCTGCTGGTGTTTTTCCTGTTTACCTATGTCGGCGGCGACCCGGCCACC
>CALMFQ010000102.1 GCA_937863215.1 uncultured Pseudomonadota bacterium | reverse complement strand
TGATCTTGGCCGCAGTCAGTTCCGGACGATCCGACTTGGTCAGTTCCTGACCAACAAAGCTGGCCTTGCCAGCGTCAGCACCGGCAGCAGCCGCTTCAACCGCAGCCGAACCGCCTTCGGTAGCAGCAGCGTCGAATGCAGTGGTACGCACGGTGATGACTTTTACGCTGTCGGCCGACTGCACGGTAGCCAGCACGTTACCGGCGTAGATCGGGCGAACGAAAGTATCGGCCGATTCGATCTTGATGATGTCGGAGATCTGCGCAACGTCCAGCAGTGCAGCCACGCGCGGCAGGAAGTTCTTGCCGTAGGTGGTAGCCGGAGCCAGCACATGGCTGTAACCCTTGGCCAGACCGGCAACCAGGTCGCCCAGGTTTTCTGCCAGACCATGAGCGTATTGCGCCGCGTCGGCAACCAGTACCTTGGCAACACCGGCGATCTTGGCAGCAGCCTGAGCCGCAGCAGCACAACCGGAACCCGCAACCAGAACATGCACGTCGCCACCCAGCTTGCCGGCAGCGGTAATGGTGTTCAGGGTGCCGGACTTGATGCCGGCGTTATCGTGTTCAGCAATTACCAGTACGCTCATTTAGATAACCTTTGCTTCGTTCTTCAGTTTTGCAACCAGCTCGGCAACGCTGGCAACCTTGACGCCAGCCGAACGCTTGGCCGGCTCAGCCACTTTCAGGGTTTTCAGACGTGCGGCAACGTCAACGCCCAGATCGGCCGGGGATACTTTTTCCATCGGCTTTTTCTTCGCCGCCATGATGTTCGGCAGCTTGACGTAACGCGGTTCGTTCAGACGCAGGTCGGTGGTCACCACCGCCGGCAGCGCCAGCTTGACGGTTTCCAGACCGCCGTCGATTTCACGGGTAACGGTCACGCCGTCGGCGGCAACGTCAACCTTGGAGGCGAAAGTGCCCTGCGGCATGCCGGTCAGCGCGCCCAGCATCTGGCCAGTCTGGTTGGAGTCGTCGTCGATCGCCTGCTTGCCCAGAATCACCAGGCTCGGGCTTTCCTTGGCAACGATGGCTTTCAGCAGCTTGGCAACGGCCAGCGGCTGCAGTTCGGCATCGGATTCGACCAGGATGCCGCGATCGGCGCCCATTGCCAGGGCGGTACGAATCTGCTCTTCACATTTTGCAGTGCCCATCGACACCACAACGATTTCGGTAACCTTGCCGGCTTCTTTCAGACGCACGGCTTCTTCGACGGCGATTTCGTCGAACGGGTTCATCGACATCTTGACGTTGGCGATATCCACATCGCTACCGTCGGCCTTGACTCGTACTTTTACGTTGTAATCAACAACGCGTTTTACAGCGACCAGAGCTTTCATATCTCTCCTGAAACAAGAAGGGCGGTCATCCGCCATGACTCGTGACATCGACCGGATCGGTCGATCCGGCCATAAAAACGGTAAACCGCAAGCGTAACATGAGCTTAAGTGGCTGTCACGGCGGCAGAAAATTTTTGCCGTCCGCAGCACACCAAACTGACGCGCAGAAAAATCAAACAAGCGTTTGATTTATACACGAATCCGCCCGGTGCGGCAAGCAAAATGTCAGCCGGATATTGATGCAAATCATCAAATCGGCCCAATCCGGTAAACACCCGTGCGCAAGCAGCCGGCCACCCGGCGCCGGCATCGCTGGCGCCGGCATTGCCGGATCGGACTGCAGCCAAAATGGTTGCCTTTTCATCCGCATGCCGCACAATATCGGTTCAATTCATTCTTGCGACAGAGATACCCAATGACGACGGTTTATTTCGAAGACATGGTCGTAGGCCAGGTGGCCGAATACGGCAAAACCATCACCGAATCCGACATCATCCTGTTTGCCGGTATTACCGGCGACAACAATCCGGTGCACATCAACGAGGAATATGCGGCGGCAACGCCATTCGAGGGCCGCATCGCGCATGGCATGCTGACTGCCAGCCTGGTTTCCACCGTGCTCGGCACCCGCCTGCCGGGTTACGGCACCATTTATCTGAGCCAGTCGGCCCGCTTCCGCGCGCCGGTATCGATCCACGACACAGTCAACGTGATAGCGACAATCAAGGCGCTCGATCCGGGCAAGAAACGCGTGACGCTGGAAACCAATTGTTACGTCAAGGGTAAACTGGTTCTGGAAGGCGAAGCGGTTGTCATCGCTCCGAGTCGTGTCAGCGAAGCATAAACAGCAAAGGCTGAAACCCGTGAATACTCCCGTTGACGATCTGTGGCAGACCATTCGTGGCGAAGTGGCGCAGGATGCGCAGGAAGAGCCGATCCTGGCGAGCTTTCTGCACATGACGGTGTTGCGCCACAAGAGCCTGGACGACGTGCTCAGTTTTCATCTGTCGAGCAAGCTGGCCAGCCCGACCATGGATGCGCGCACGCTGATGGAGCTGATTGGCGAAGCGCTGGCGGCCGATCCGCAAATTGCCGCCGCGACGCGGGCCGACATTCGCGCTGCCTACGAGCGCGATCCGGCGTGCCGTTCCTATGCCACGCCGTTGCTGTATTTCAAGGGCTTCCATGCCTTGCAGTGCTATCGCATCACGCACTGGCTGTGGCTGCAGGGGCGCCATGCGCTGGCGCTGTTCCTGCAGAACCGCATCTCCGAGACATTTGCCGTCGATATCCATCCGGCGGCACGCATCGGCTGCGGCATTCTGCTTGATCACGGGCATGGCTTCGTCGTCGGCGAAACGGCGGTGATCGAGGATGACGTGTCGATCCTGCACAACGTGACGCTGGGCGGTACCGGCAAGGCCGAAGGCGACCGCCATCCGAAAATCCGCTACGGCGTGCTGATCGGCGCCGGCGCCAAGATTCTCGGCAATATCGAGGTCGGCAGCGGTGCCAAGATCGGTGCCGGCAGCGTGGTGCTGGAGCCGGTACCGCCGCATACCACGGTTGCCGGCGTGCCGGCAAAAATCGTCGGCATGGCCGAGTCCGACGTGCCGTCGCTGAACATGGACCACCGCCTCAACTGCAACAATTGACTCCCGCCTTCACGCCTGCCGCCTTACCGGCAGGCGCTTCATTTGCGCAAAAAACATACATATTCCCCGGCAAGAATAAAATAGAATAAAAAGCCAAGAATAACTGCAATAACACCTTCAAAAGCCGCTATGGAAGCCATCTTTCAGCAAATAAAACAGGAAAATATCGAGTATTTGCACAAATGCGAAAACGGGAATAAATTTACGACAATACATTGATTTTTATCCAAAAAATAAAAAACAGCACAAAGTCATTATTTTGCAATGGATCGGCGATACGATTTAAATATAAAATCCAGCGGGAGAAAATGACATCGGCAATGGCAAAGACCGCTCACAATGGCGCACGACCGATGTACTTTTGCATTTTTTCCACACCAACCCGAGAAAGCAAAAAATGAAGATCACCATCCTGAGCAGCGTACTGGCTGCCGCATTCGCCGCAGTGCCGGCGTTTGCCGCCAGCAATCTGCAAACCTCGTGGGGCACTCACGATCAGGCCGAACTCGGCCTCGGCTTCCACATCACCGAAACCGGCAGCTTTGCCGACATCTGGAGCTTCAGCCTGAATCTGACCTCGGACGTCAGCAGCACCACCGTGGCCAATAACCTGCTGAACGTATTCGGCATCGCCAACGGCCGGGTCAGCCTGTTCCAGGGCCTGGCCAACGATGCGCTGGCCGACGCACTGGTTGGCAGCTACGCCTTCAACGGCAGCACCGGCGACAGCGTAACCACATTCAACGCACTGAGCAGCGGCAATTACTACTACCGGGTAACCGGCACGCTGACCGGCCCGCTGGGCGGCACTTACGCGCTGGCATCGTCGGCCACGGCCACTCCGCCGGTTCCGGAGCCGGAAACCTATGCAATGCTGCTGGCCGGCCTCGGCGTGGTAGGCATGGCGGTACGCCGTCGCGCGCAGTAAGCATCGCAACGGCAACAAAAAAAGAGCTTTCGGTCGAAAGCTCTTTTTTTACGCCAGTAGCCCCCTGCTGCAGCCTACAAGCCGCCCAGCGCCTTGATGTGGGCCACTACGCTGCGCGACAGCGCCGACAGGTCGTAACCGCCTTCCAGCGACGAGACGATGCGCCCCTCGGCATGACGATCCGCCACCGCCATCAGTTCACGCGTGACCCAGGCATAGTCCGCCTCGACCAGCCCGAGCGAGCCCATATCGTCTTCCAGATGCGCATCGAAACCGGCGGAGATGAAAATCAGCTGCGGCTTGAATGCCTCCAGCGCCGGCAGCCAGTGGTCGGTTACCGCCTGGCGGAAACCGTCGCCGCGCGTGCCGGCCTTGAGCGGCACATTGACCATATTCCTGCCCTTGGGCACGTCGCCGCTATAGGGGTAGAACGGGTGCTGGAAAATCGATGCCATCAGCACCTTGTCGTTGTCGTGAAAGATTTCTTCGGTGCCGTTGCCGTGATGCACGTCGAAGTCGATCACCGCCACGCGCTGCAGCCGGTATTCGGTCAGCGCATGCGCCACGCCGACGGCGATATTGTTGTAGAAGCAGAAACCCATCGCCTTGCGCGATTCGGCATGGTGGCCGGGTGGGCGTACGGCACAGAAGGCGTTCGGTGCCTGTTTGCGCATCACCAGATCGACCGCCCTGATCACGCCGCCGGATGCGCGCCGCGCCGCCTGCAGGGTGTGCGGCGTCATCGCGGTATCCGGATCGAGATGATGCACGCCGTGCGCCGGGCTGCTTTGTTCCAGCAAATCCAGGTAGCGCGATGCGTGTACCCGCGCCAGCTGCTCATGCTCGACCAGCGGCGCCTCGGTATGCAGCAGGAAATCCATCACGCCGTTGGCAATCAGCTGATCGTCGATGGCGCGCAGCCGATCCGGCGATTCCGGATGATGCGCCCCCATGTCGTGCAACAGACAGTCGGGGTGGGAGATATAAGCAGTGAGCACCGGCCTCCTCCATTTTTTTTTCAGCCAGTTGAGCATTTTTTTATGCATACAAATCTTATTATGAGATTAAGCGGTGCGCGGCTTGCCTGACAATCGGGACATCTCCGCAGACGGCACCGTTCGTCGTCGGTTCAGATAATCGTGAAGATTTTACTGCCAAATGCGGCACTTTGTCCGAATCTCTCAATTTTGATTCAGCTCCGGTTCAGCCAGCCAGCTGGCCGGATATGGAAATACGCTACATGAATTCGCCCGAACAGGCCTTGCAGCAGATCAACCGGATCATCCTCGGCAAACCGCAGCAGATACGCCTGGCGCTGAGTTGCATGCTGGCCGGCGGACATTTGCTGCTGGAAGATATCCCCGGCGTTGGCAAAACCACGCTGGCGCATGTGCTGGCGGCAACGCTCGGGCTCAGTTTCCAGCGCGTGCAATTCACCGCCGACCTGCTGCCGGCCGACATCATCGGCGTATCGATCTACGAGCGCGACAGCCAGCAATTCAAGTTCCACCCCGGCCCGGTATTTTCACAACTGGTGCTGGCCGACGAAATCAACCGCGCTCCGCCGAAAACCCAGAGCGCATTGCTGGAAGCCATGGAAGAACGTCAGCTGACGCAGGATGGCGTCAGCCACACGCTGCCGCAGCCGTTTTTCGTCATCGCCACGCAGAACCCGGCACGCCAGATCGGCACCTATCCGCTGCCGGAATCGCAGCTCGACCGCTTTCTGATGCGCCTGTCGCTCGGCTATCCCGACCCTGCGGCCGAGCGCATGCTGTTGCGCGGCACCGCGCGCCAGGAGCTGATCCGCGAGCTGACGCCGGTGCTGCAGCCGCAACAGTTGCTGCAACTGCAGCACCGGGCAACGCAAGTGCATGTCGCCGATGCGCTGCTCGATTACCTGCAGGCCCTGCTGCACGCTTCGCGCCATTCGCCGCAGATCGCCAGCGGCCTGTCGCCGCGCGCCGGGCTGGCTCTGTTGCGTGCGGCACAGGCCTATGCGTTGCTGGAACGTACCGATGCGGTGCTGCCAGAGCATGTGCAGGCGGTGTTTCCGGCGGTGGCCGGCCACCGGCTGGCGCTGCGCGGCGACCTGCCGGCCAGCAGCAGCGATGCCGCGGCGCTGATGCGCACAGTGGCGATTCCCTGACATGGCCGTCACCGGGCTGCGCGCCCGTTTGCGAACGCAATTCGCGCACTGGGCGGCGCGCCGCCAGGGCTCTACCCGCCCACCGCTGGTACTGAACCACCGCCAGATCTACATCCTGCCGACAGGTGCCGGCATCGGCTTTGGCGTATTGCTGCTGGTTATCTGGGTCGGTTCGCTCAATTACTCGCTCAACCTCGGCTACCTGCTCGGCTTCTGGCTTGCCGGCACGGCGCTACTGTCGATGTTGCAGTGCTTTCGCAACCAGTCCGGGCTGCAGATCGGTTACGGTGCGGTACAGCCGGTGTTCGCCGGCCAGCTGGCGCAGTTTCCGCTGCAACTGCGCAACCCCGACCGGCAGGCGCGCGCCGGTATCGAGCTGGAATGGCCGGACATGCCGCGCCAGATCGCCGACATCGGCCCCGCTGGCACAACCGACGTATGCCTGACGCAGCCAGCGCACAGGCGCGGCTGGCTACGGCCCGGCCGGCTGACGCTGGCAAACCGGCAGCCGCTCGGCCTGTTTCGCGCCTGGTCGTACATTCATCTCGATTGGGCCTGCCTGGTCTATCCGCAGCCGGAAGCTGCGGCACCGTCATTACCCGAAGCACCGGATCAGCTCAGCGACAGCGGGCAGCAGGCGGCGGGGCAGGATGATTTTTTCGCTCTGCGCGAACACCGGCCGGGCGATTCGCCGCGCCACGTAGCATGGCGCCAGGCGGCGCGCGACGACATCCTGCGCACCAAGCAATATGCCGGCGGCAGCCGGCGGCGCGTCTGGCTCGACTACGCGGCGCTGCCCTCCTCGCTGCAACGCGAAGCGCGACTGGCGCGGCTGACGGCATGGGTACTGGCAGCCGCTGCCGACGATGTGGACTGGGGGCTACGCCTGCCGGGACAAGAGCTGCCGCTGCAGCGTGGCGACGCGCATCGCGATGCCTGCCTGCGCCTGCTGGCCTTGTTCGGCAGCGACGAGGCCGCAGCATGAAAGCTCTGCATGGCGGCAACTGGCTGATCGCCGCCACTGCACTGGCGATTGCGCCGCTGCAACCGTTCGTCAGCAGCTGGTCGTGGCTGGTGGCGATGGCACTGCTGCTGTGGCGCTTCGGCCAGCAGAGCGGCCGGCTGCCGGCAATGCGCCGCTGGCAGCTGATTGCGCTGACATTGCTGGCAACCGCCGGGATTTTTGCCACCTACCGCTCACTGCTCGGCCAGAGCGCCGGATCCAGCCTGGTGGTCACGCTGGCGGCGCTGAAGCTGGCGGAAACGCGCAACCGGCGCGATGCGACACTGTTGCTGTATCTGGATTTCTTTCTCTGTTTCGTGCGCTTCATTTTCAGCCAGAAATTGCCGGAAGCGGCGCTGCTGCTGCCGCAAATCCTGCTGATCACGGCGGCGCTGACGGTGCAGCAGTTGCGCGCCGCCACTCCCTGGCGTGCCGGGCTGATGCGCGCCGGCCGGCTGTTGTTGCAGGCGCTGCCGCTGGCACTGCTGCTGTTTGTGGTCTTTCCGCGCATCGAAGGGCCGCTGTGGCGTCTGCCGCAGGACAGCCAGCAGGCGCGCAGCGGGCTGTCCGACAGCATGGCGCCCGGCAATATCGCGTCGCTGAGCCAGTCGGACGAAGTTGCCTTCCGTGTGCAGTTCGATGGCACGCCGCCCGACAAATCCACGCTGTACTGGCGCGGCCCGGTTTTGACCCGGTTTGACGGCCGCACCTGGCGCCGCGCGCCGGACAACGGCATACGCATCGCAGCGGCAGACGGCAGCGACCCGATCAGCTACAGCATTACCCAGGAGCCGCACAACCAGCGCTGGATTTTTGCACTCGAAGCGCTGGCACGGCTGCCAGCCAATGCCAGCCTGAACCAGGCTTACCAACTGCAGGCAGAACAGGCACAGACCGAGCTGAAACGCTTCCAGCTCCAGTCATGGCGCCACTATCGGTTGCCGGAAGACGAAGCCGATCTGCAGCAGGCGTTGCGCCTGCCCGCCGCAGTCAATCCGCAGGCGCGCCAGCTGGCGCAGCAATGGCGTGCCGCAAGCCAGACTCCGAGCCAGGTGGTCGAGCTGGCATTGCGGCATTTCAACCGGCAACAGTTTTTTTACACGCTGCAGCCGCCGCTGCTGGGTGAAAATCCGGTGGACGATTTTCTGTTCCGCAGCCGGCGCGGCTTTTGCGAGCACTACGCCAGCGCCTTTGTATTTCTGATGCGCGCCGCCGGCATTCCGGCGCGAGTGGTCACCGGCTATCTGGGCGGCGAGCTGAACCCGGTCGGCGGCTACCTGATCGTACGCCAGAGCGACGCCCATGCCTGGGCCGAAGTCTGGCTCGGCACAGCCGGCTGGCAGCGCATCGATCCGACAGCGGCAGTGGCGCCGACGCGGGTCGAGCTGGGAATTGCCGATGCACTACCCGCCAGCGACCGGCTGCCGCTGGCCATCCGCGGCCAACCGGCGCTGCTACGCGCGCTGCGGCTGGGGTGGGATTCGGTGGTCAACCGCTGGAATCAGCAGTTTCTCGGCTACGATAGTCAACGGCAGAATTCGCTGCTGCAACAGCTGGGTATCGATGAGCTGGCGAGTTATCGCATGGCCGGGCTGATTGCCGGCGGTGCACTGCTGGCGCTGCTGCCTTCGCTGCTATGGCTGGCCTGGAGCCAGCGCCGTCCGCCCGCCGATCCGGTAGCGGCAGCCTATCGACGCTTCTGCCGCCGGCTGGCGCAAGCCGGCCTGCAACG
>CALMFQ010000101.1 GCA_937863215.1 uncultured Pseudomonadota bacterium | reverse complement strand
ATCATGTCAGCTGGATATCGCCGATTGCCCGTGCGCTGATCAAGAGCATGGTCGGCGATACGGTGTGTCTGCGCACCCCGGCCGGCATCGAAGAGCTGGAAGTGCTGGATATCGTTTATCGCTCGCAGGACCCCACATGACCGACAAGCCGAAATTCGAAACCTGTAGCGACAGCCGTGTAGCCTTCAGCGGCGTGTTCCTGAAAATCCACCGGGATACCGTTGCCCTGCCCGATGGCGGTAGCGCGATCCGCGAATACATCCTGCATCCGGGCGCGGTAGCGGTGCTGGCACTATTGCCGAACGGCAAGCTGCTGCTGGAACAGCAGTTCCGCTACGCCCTGAAACGCGAATTCATCGAAATTCCCGCCGGCAAGATCGATCCGGGCGAAGACCCTTTGACCACCGCGCAACGCGAGCTGCAGGAAGAAACCGGCTACCGTGCCGCCAACTGGCGCCACCTCGGTACCGGCCATGCCTGCATCGGTTATGCCGACGAGAAAATCGAATATTTCCTTGCCACCGGCCTGACAGCGGGCGCCAGCCAGCTCGATGAAGGCGAATACATCGACCTGCTGGAAATGACACCGCAAGAAGCCATCGACAATGTATTCAACGGCAGCATCACCGACAGCAAGTCAATCGTTGGCCTGTTCTGGCTACGCGAGCTGATGTTGCGGGGCGAAATCTGACATGCAGTGGCTGATCGACTTCACCCCCGGCATTGAAGCGCCGGCCGATCTGGACGGCCCGGTTTTATGGTTTGGCTTTCACCAGCAAAAGCTGCTGCTCGACAACAGCACCGGCCAGTTGCCGTTTGCCGGTGAATTGGCCAGCAATGTGCTGCGCAGCCAGTATCTCGGCCAGTTTGCCGACGGCACCCACTGTTTCTCCGCCGAGCTGGATGCCAGCCAGCCACTGCCGGAGCAATATCGTAGCCTCAACCTGCGCCACGCCTACGGCCAGCTGGCCGATGCCCATTTCGGCGTCGCCGCGCGCGCCATCCAGATCATGAACTGGGAGCGCGAGCACCTGTTCTGCGGCCATTGCGGCACCCCCACCCAACGCAAACCGGGCGAACGCGCCCGCGTCTGCCCCAGTTGCGGCCAACTCGCCTATCCACGGCTGGTTCCGGCGATCATGGTGCTGGTGCGCAAGGATAATCAACTATTGCTGGCACGCAGCCCACACTTCCCGCCCGGCATGTTCAGTGCGCTGGCCGGCTTTGTCGAACCCGGCGAAACGCTGGAACAAACCGTGCACCGCGAAGTGCTGGAAGAAGTCGGCCTGCGCGTCAAAAACCTGCGCTACTTCGCCAGCCAGAGCTGGCCGTTCCCGCATTCGATGATGATCGCGTTTTTTGCCGATTACGAATCGGGCGAACTCAGCCCGGACGGCGTGGAAATCGAGGCTGCCGGCTTCTATCCGCTGGAAGCCCTGCCCACCCTGCCCGGCCCGATCAGCATTGCGCATCATTTGATTCAGGCGGGGATCGCCGAAATCAACGGCAGCTTGACCACCTCCTGATATAAGCTGCGCACAACAGCATGGCTGCAAGCCGCGCCAGTATTGGCTGCAGGCCGGCTTGCAAGGCAATAGCAGAGCGGCCTGCAGCCCAGGCATGGTTGGC
>CALMFQ010000100.1 GCA_937863215.1 uncultured Pseudomonadota bacterium | reverse complement strand
AACCGCCGACATTCTGCTTGTAAGGCAGACGCTCTACCAACTGAGCTAAGCGCCCCTCGTCGAAAAGAGGCCGCATTTAATCATGCCCGCAGCGAGCGGTCAACACCTGCGGTAAAAAAATTTTCATCAATTTGAAAAAATCCATTTGCCGCAGTGGTTTGGCTACTGCAGCCGGTTTGATCGCGGCGGCACGGTTTATCGGTTGTCATATTATTTCTGGGTATAATCGCGCTGGCCGATGAGTTGCGGAACAATTGACGGCTTGGCCTATCATAAATTCTGGTGCCGTGTGCCGGCGTAATTGAAAGAAAGACTTGCTGCTTCCATCTCACAGAATCTGGCTGCTGCGCGCAGTCAATCTGCTGCTGATTGTCCTGCTTGCCTGGATGAGCGCTGCGCTGGTGTGGCGTTTCGCTGCGCCGGCTCCTGCCATGGCTCCGGCATCGCCGCTGTCTGCCGGTGCCAGCGTACAACAGCCGCTGAACCGGATCGATGCCAACCTGATCGCACCACTATTTGGCGGAGCCGGCAAGGATGATGGTGCGGCCAATTCAGTATTGCCGTACAAGTTGCGCGGAGTGATCGCGGCAGGCAAAGGTCGTGGCGCTGCGGCGCTGCTGTCGGGAACGGGCCCGAAGGATGCCGCGTTCCGGGTTGGCGATGAGTTGCAACCCGGTGTCGTGCTGCAGGAGGTCAACCCGGATCATGTCCTGGTCGATAACCATGGCCGTCGCGAACGCATCGAACTGGATGCCAAGCCCGCTGCCAGGCTGGATTCCCGCTCTGCTGCCGCAGCGGATCCGGGCCTGATCAAGCCCGTCGGTGCGACGGATAATGTTGGCGGTGCTGTGGCGCAAATCCTGCCCATCTCGATGCCGCGCGCCAGGCTGGTAACCGCCATGCAAGGCGGCAATGTCGCCGAATGGGCTACCGGCTTGCGTGCCGATGCGCGCAAGGGTATCCGCATTGAGGCCGGCTCTGCACGTGGCCTGGTACAGACGCTGCAATTGCAGGAGGGGGACGTGCTGCAGCGGATCAACGGACGGCTGCTGTCCCATCCCGGCGATATTGCGCTCGTCTACAATGAATTTTCACAAAAGAACAAAATCCAATTGGATGTCTTGCGCAATGATCGGCCGCTGACGCTCGATTACACGCTGCAACCCTGATCCGCCCGAATGTAGAGAAAATGTCCCATAGTGCTGGTTTGAAAAAGTTGTGCGTTTCCCTGTTGTTCGCCGCGCATTTCGCGTATGCGGCAGATGAGCGGGTAACGCTGAATTTCGTCAATTCCGATATCGAATCGACCATCAAGGCGGTCGGGCTGATTTCCGGCAAGAATTTCGTCATCGATCCGCGTGTGAAAGGCACGATCAACATCGTTTCCGCCACGCCGGTGCAAAAGGAACTGGTTTATCCGATCCTGCTGTCGTCACTGCGGCTGCAGGGCTTTGCCGCAGTGGAAGCGCCAGGCTTGGTGAAAATTGTCCCGGAAGCCGACGCCAAGCAGCATTTCGGTATTACCACCGACAAGAAGCTCGACGTCAGCGGCGATCGCATCATTACCCAGGTTTATCCGCTGCGTTATGAATCGGCCAGTCAGCTGGTGCCGATCCTGCGGCCGATGGTGACGCCGAACAACGTCATTGCCGCCTATAACGGCGCCAACACACTGGTCATTACCGATTACGCCGATAATGTAAAACGCCTGAACAAGATTGTTGCTTCGATCGATCAGCCGTCGAATGCCGATTATTTCACGCTGCTGCTCAAGCACAGCTCGGCGCTTGACGTTGCCGCGTCGATTGCCAAACTGGTGCCGGATGTCGCCAGCGTCGGTTCGGGGCAACCGGTGATCCCGGGCGTCGGTGGCGAAGGCGTACGCCGTAGCGCCGTGATTGCCGATCCGCGCAGCAACAGCCTGTTGGTACGCGCCGAAACCTCGGCCGCAGCACAGCATATCCGCCGCCTGGTGGATATGCTGGATCAGCCGGCTGCCAGCGGCAGCAATATCAATGTCGTTTATCTGCGCAATGCCGATGCAGTCAAGCTGGCGCAAACGCTACGCGCTGTGATCAGTGGCCAGGATAGTGGCTCCGGCACCGCTAGTTCCACGGCCGCTGCGGCCAGCACAGCCACAGCAAGCACTCCGGCATCGACCCCGACGCCGAGCGGCGGTGGCATGATCCAGGCCGATGCGGCAACCAACGCGCTGATCATTACCGCTCCCGATTACATGTACCGCAATTTGCGCGGCGTGATCGAAAAGCTCGATGTGCGCCGTGCGCAGGTGTATGTCGAGGCCCTGATCGCCGAAATCGGCAGCGACGATGGCTCGGAGTTCGGATTCCAGTGGCTGACCGCCAACGGCATTACCAACAGCAGCAAGTTCGGCGCCATTGGCGGCACCAATTTTGGCTCATCGGGGCAGAATATCCTCGGTGTTGCCGCCAACCCGCTCTCGATGGGGCAGGGGCTGTCGATGGGGGTGGCCAAGGGCTCGTTCAGCCTGAACGGACAGGAAATCCTCAACCTCGGCTTGCTGGCGCGGGCTCTGGAATCGAACAAGATCGGCAATGTACTGTCGACACCCAATCTGATCACGCTGGACAACGAAGAAGCCAAGATCGTCGTTGGCCAGAACGTGCCGTTCATCACCGGTACCCAGGCCAGTACCGGCAGTAATCCCAATCCTTTTACCACTGTCGAGCGCAAGGATGTCGGCATTACGCTGAAGATCAAGCCGCAGATATCCGAGGGCGGCGGTGTCACCATGCAGGTGTATCAGGAAGTCTCCAGCGTCGATGACAACAAGGTGTCCGGCAGTGTCGATCTGACCACCAAGAAGCGCACCATCGAATCCAAGGTGCTGGTTGACGACGGCCAGATCATCGTGCTCGGCGGCCTGATCGAAAAGCAGGTCTCGCAAAGTACCGGCAAGGTGCCGCTACTGGGCGATATCCCGTTTCTCGGCGCGCTGTTCAAGTACGACAGCCGTACTACGCACAAAGTCAATCTGATGGTGTTCCTC
>CALMFQ010000099.1 GCA_937863215.1 uncultured Pseudomonadota bacterium | reverse complement strand
CAAGTTGTGCCCCGCCGGCTGCAGGGGCCGGCCGCCGACGCGGAGAAGGAACGGCAGGCGCGGCGGGGCGGCCTCGACGCGGCACAGGTGCGGCGTGACGTACTTGGTGTGAATCTGCCGGACGAACCGAGTGTCAAGAAGGCAGCCAGTGAGCCGCCTGCTGCTCCGGCCGCCAGATCGTTCTACACCGGCATCAATTGGGCGGTCAAATCGGCATCCTTCACTGCGGACGAGATGCAGACTCTGGCCATATTTCTCAACACGCAGTTGAATGCCGGACTGGATCCCAACATGCCCAGCACGCAATTGAAGGATCACATCATGGATTTCGTATTGGGCAGTACGACAGGCGGATCACAAGCATTGCTGGCGGCCAGCCAGGCCGCACAGGTACCATCTCCGTATGCGCCGGATACCGACAATCCAGATCTGACCAAATATGCCAAAGCGATGGTCATCGTAGGCCTGTGTCGCAATCATCCGGATGAATTTTCCATCAATGGATCCGGGGACATGCGGACCATCACGCACACATCTGGACGCAGCATAACCATCAGCAATCAGGACTTTATCCCAGGAGAACTCATATGAGCGCCGCAAATTATCTTGAGCTTCTGGATGGTCTGCTCAACAAGCGCGCCGCCCCAAATATTCGTCAGGTGGATACTGGAGGTACAGGGTATTTGGGAACTGACGATGAGCATACTGGAATCGGCTTGGATAACGTACTGAAGTCCACGTCCAAGCTGCTGGCTATCAACCGTGGGCACGCCATGCCGGACGACCGTAATGCTTTGCGGTTCCAGCGTGCCGTAACCCCGGACAAATTGATGGCCGAGCGGCTCACACTGGATGTCACCAAAAATCGCCGATCACTTGTTCGACTGGCCGCCAGGCACAAAAGTCTGGCAGGTGTGCCGCCTTTCATTTTCGACAAAGACGTCGAGAGCGCATTTGTATCCAATCCGCTGGCTAGTCCTCTGGAGGAAATTAATCCTTTGGCGCTGGTCACGCAGAACCGCCGCATCACCCGCATGGGGCCCGGAGGTATTGGTTCCGATGAGGCAGTCACGCCAGACATGCAGGACATTCATGCGAGCCAGTTTGGATTTATCTGTCCGATCAGTGGCCCGGAATCGAGCCGGGCAGGTGTTGATGCCAGATTATCCACCGGAGTCCGCATTGGCGATGACGGGAAATTGTATCAGAAATTCCTCAATCGTCGTCTCAATCGCTACGAGTGGAAGTCACCCGAGGATCTGGCGGATGCAGTCGTTGCCTTTCCTGAATGACATTCGTGGTTGACGGTACCTGGAAAGAACAATTTATTTGAAGTCACAAGTCCAACTTCCACCCACGAATAAACCCATCATCGCCTTCCCATGAAGATCAAAAATGTTTCCGGTTCCACCAAGAGCTTCTCGTTCGGGAAGGTTTACTCTGGTTCCCTCGCCAACAACGGCACCGCCACTTTCCCGGATACTGATCCGGAAGCTTTCGCTCAGGTGGCTGCGCTGGCCAAGGCCGGCGTGATCGATGTCCTCGTCGGACCAGCTCTCGGTGATCTGGTGAATTACAATTCGTATCCGGAGCACATCTTGATCACGTGCGGCGATGGTGGTTCCCATCAGGTGGCGGCGGATTCGGAGCTGACGCTCGCTGGCGTGTCATTCGTGCTGGCAACTGGTGATGTCAGTGGTAACGCGACTGCGGACGCCACGGCGCTGCGGGATGCAATCATCGCCGACGGTACCATCGAGGGTCTCGGCGCTGTTCTGGGAGCCGTCATCAATTCAGACGGGGAAGCCGGCGCGGACCGTGCCAGTTTCATGATCGATCTGACTGGTGTGGCTGCGAAGGATCTGTCTCTGTTCGACGATCTGGCCACGGACAACGGGACGGACCCGTCCTACCTGTATGCGACACGCGTCGCCAAAGCAGAAGGTTCGCAACGCATGGTGGTGCGCAAAGTCACGGCCACCGGTGCTACGGCCAGCGCTGGTGTGGTGATCGCAACCGGGTTGCGTGACACGCAGTCGGCTTTCGTGACGATCACGGACAGCACCGGCAAGGTCAAGCTGGTGCCTACCAAGGTGGTCTTGAGCGGCCCGCTCGCCACGCTCACTTTCGGCCCGGCATCGGCTGTGCCGCTCGCCACACTGACGGGCACGCTGACTGGATCGATCGACGGTGCTCTGGCCGACATCGCGGCGATCGCGCTCTCGACTTCCAATACGTACTCGGATGCGGCGGTCAACACGGCCGTCAATACCGCCATCACGTCCGCCAACCTGCAGATCAAGGAAATCCAGGCGCAGGTCAACGCGCTGATCGCGGCTGCTGGCGGAGTCGGTACTCTTGCCGCCACCGACATCATCACGCTTGTGGCTTTCGGCTACTAATTACGAAGGCCTGATTTCAATCCCCAATCCTCCTCATCACTATGGCTGACACCCCCACCCCAACCGCGCAGGAAGCCCTCCAGGCGCAGCTCAAGAAAGCCTCGGCCCACAATTACCTCGTGGGTTTCGGGATCGTCCTCGACGCGCACAAGCAAGACATGACGAAGGCGGCCTCGGTCGCCAAGCCTCGCCTCGAGGCTGCCATGGCTGCCACTGAGAAGCGCGCGTCGGTGCTGAGCGGCATCATGGATATCGTTCAGGAACTGCGCAAGCCCGCGCAGACGCAGACCGCCTAGTCGGCGACTTCAAGTTGTACTTGCCCTTCGGCATAGTTTCTCCACTCTGGAGGGGCTATGCCGAAATTGCGTAAAATCCCAGCGAGGCTTCATGCCAACCTGATTCTCCTGATTGAGGAGGAGGCCCATCGCCGGCGGCTGTTTGACGTCCGCACTGTGGCGTCCTGGTTGGGGGTCGGGCATAATTCGTGGCAGCGGTGGAAAAAGGGGTATCCGATGCGGCCAGCGACGGCCGGAAAGATATGCGACAGGCTGAACATCGACAGCAAGACGCTGCAGACCCGGAGATATA
>CALMFQ010000098.1 GCA_937863215.1 uncultured Pseudomonadota bacterium | reverse complement strand
GCTGCTGTGGATTTTCGTCTTCGGCACGGTGCTGATGCGCTCCGCCGGCTGCGTGGTCAACGACTACGCCGACCGCGATTTCGACCCGCATGTGGAACGTACCAAAGATCGCCCCCTGGCGGCGCGCAAGGTTTCCACCAAAGAGGCGCTGCTGCTGGCCGGCGGGCTGACGCTGTGCGCCTTGCTGTTGATCCTGCCGCTGAACCGGCTGGCGATCCTGCTGTCGATTCCCGCTGCGTTGCTGGCAGCGAGTTATCCGTTCACCAAGCGTTTTTTCCCGCTGCCGCAGGCTTACCTCGGCATCTGTTTCGGCTTCGGCATCCCGATGGCGTTTGCCGCTACCTGGGATCAGGTGCCGCCGCTGGCGTGGGCGCTGCTGGGCGCCAATATCTTCTGGACCGTTGCCTACGACACTGCCTACGCCATGGTCGACCGCGAACACGATCTGAAAATCGGCATCAAGACTTCGGCGATTACTTTCGGCCGTTTCGACGTGGCGGCAATCATGGCCTGCCAGATGATTTTCATCGCCAGCATGGCCGCGATTGGTTGGTGGCAGCAGTTCGGCTGGGCCTATTACGCCGGGCTGGGCATCAGCTGCGGCCTGATCGGCCACCAATACACGCAAATCCGCGAACGCATCGCGGAAAAATGCTTCCGCGCCTTTCTCGACAATAATTACGTCGGGCTGGCGATATTCGCCGGCATCGTGCTCGACCAGTTTTTGCGCACGCCGGCGTGGCTGCGGTAAACATTCAAGACCTTGAACCAAAGAGAACACTGAGCTTGCGCCGGGAATGTCACCATGCGGAACCCTCGGGTCGTTGGTCGGACTGAAGTCCGACCTGCAACAGATTTCCCGGCGTTCTCGGCGATTTAAGCTTTAAAGGGATACCCCCATGAAATACGACGACCTGCGCGACTTCATCGCGCAACTGGAAAAACAGGGCGAGCTGAAGCGCATCACGGCACCGGTATCAACGCACCTGGAAATGACCGAAATCTGCGACCGCGTGTTGCGCGCCGAAGGCCCGGCCTTGCTGTTTGAAAACGTCACCGGCCACAGCATGCCGGTGCTGGCCAATCTGTTTGGCACGCCGAAACGCGTGGCGATGGGCATGGGCGCCGATTCGATCGAGGCGCTGCGCGAAATCGGCAAGCTGCTGTCGTACCTGAAAGAGCCGGAGCCGCCGAAAGGCCTGCGCGATGCGTGGGACAAATGGCCGGTGCTGAAGCAGGTGCTGAACATGTCGCCGAAAGAAGTGCGCTCGGCGCCGTGTCAGGACATCGTCTGGGAAGGCGCTCAGGTTGATCTGGCGAAAATCCCGATCCAGCATTGCTGGCCCGGCGATATCGCGCCGCTGATCACCTGGGGGCTGGTGGTGACACGCGGCCCGCACAAAACCCGGCAGAACCTCGGCATCTACCGCCAGCAAGTGCTCGGCCCGAACAAAGTGATCATGCGCTGGCTGGCGCATCGCGGCGGCGCGCTGGATTTCCGCGAGCACTGCGAAAAGAATCCCGGCCAGCCGTTCCCGGTGGCGGTGGTATTGGGCTGCGACCCGGCCACCATCCTCGGCGCGGTCACGCCGGTGCCGGATAGTCTCTCCGAATACCAGTTCGCCGGCCTGCTGCGCGGCGCCAAAACCGAGCTGGTGCAGTGCATCGGCTCCGACCTGCAAGTGCCGGCCAGCGCCGAAATCGTGCTCGAAGGCGTGATCCACCCCAATGAGACCGCGCTGGAAGGCCCCTACGGCGACCACACCGGTTATTACAACGAGCAGGACCACTTCCCGGTGTTCACCATCGAGCGCATCACCATGCGCAAGAACCCGATCTACCACAGCACCTACACCGGCAAACCGCCGGACGAGCCGGCCATCCTCGGCGTGGCGCTGAACGAAGTGTTCGTGCCGATCCTGCAGAAGCAGTTCCCCGAGATCACCGACTTCTACCTGCCGCCCGAAGGCTGCAGCTACCGCCTGGCGGTGGTCAGCATCAAGAAACAATACCCCGGCCACGCCAAGCGGGTGATGTTCGGCATCTGGAGCTTCTTGCGCCAGTTCATGTACACCAAGTTCATCGTCGTGGTCGACGACGACGTCAACAT
>CALMFQ010000097.1 GCA_937863215.1 uncultured Pseudomonadota bacterium | reverse complement strand
CCGCATCTCCCGGCGTCATGCCGGGGGTCGCGATGGCGTCGAGGGTGGTAGTAACGAGATCTGGCATTTCGGGTTTCGAAAACTTGAGATTTCAGTCGGCGGGCTGGTAAACCGGCAGCTTGGTTTCGCGGTCCAATACCCATTCGGTGGGGTTTTCGGCAATAGCATCAGCGAGGTTGTCGTATTCAAGC
Source organism: uncultured Pseudomonadota bacterium (assembly GCA_937863215.1). Classification (GTDB taxonomy): domain Bacteria; phylum Pseudomonadota; class Gammaproteobacteria; order Burkholderiales; family SCOH01; genus CALMFQ01. The sequence continues at coordinate 979 of CALMFQ010000097.1, read as the reverse complement.
CACGTGTTGCAAGCGGGTCCGGTATAAACGTAATACCGTTTGCCTGAGCGGCAAGGGTCGTCGATAGTAGCTTCGGTGCCAATCATGATTTGCTCCTGCCGTTGGACGTCATCAGTTTGTCCGGGCTTGCTCAAATTTGGTGTTGTGCATCCGGCGCTCGATAAATTGAGCGGTGGCGTACAGCCTTGCTACGGCCTCGTCGTAGCCAACTGTGGCGCACAGTGCTACCCCAGCAACACTGCACAGTTTCATAAGCGCGTTTCCTGCATCAGCTACCGTGTTAAGGCTGCAGGCGTTGAGGTAATCCTGCATGTGCCTCTTTGCAAGTTCTTCGGCCTCTTGTTGCGTAACCATTTCAGTCCTCTCCAGGCGTTAGCCGCCTAATATTTCAGTCAACATGGATCTTGCGCTACGCGCTCAGCCAATTTCTGGGTCATTGGCTGATAACCCACCATACGATATAAACAAACATCTCTTCGTTCTCCTGAGTGATGAGCGCCCACTTCTTGGGCTGGTGGCTCCAGCGCACTGCGTAATTTCCGTCTTCGCGCTTCATCACTTCGAGGGGCTTCTGCATTTTCACTTTGGTACCGATCATGATTTGCTCCTGGCGGTGGTCTGGTTGATGCAGCCCTCTGTCACAGGGCTGCGATTGAGCAACTTAGGCGTCGATCCAACGGCCATCTTTCTTTCGGCTTACCACGGCGCCGTTTTCGTGGGCGATCTCCATTACGGTGCCCTTAAACATCTGCTGGGCGCTTGCCTTGCGCTTGGCGGCGGTAAGGTTGGCGGCTTCGACCGTTTCGCCCTTACGGCTGGATTGGGCGTTTTGCAGTTCGGAGATGATGTAGGTGGTCATTTTCGTTTCCTCGGTTTTGGTTTCTGCGGGATTGCTGAATCCATGTGTCCATTATAGGCCAATATTGGCCTATGTAAAGGTTTATTTTAAATAATCAGGATGACCGGCGGAAAGGGATGA
>CALMFQ010000096.1 GCA_937863215.1 uncultured Pseudomonadota bacterium | reverse complement strand
TCACCTCTTTGGTCGCCAACGCAGCAAGCGGCTTCTGTTCCACAGCCATCAGTTGGGTAACGATGCTGTTGACGTCCAGATTCGAACCGATCCCAGGCGAAGCAAGAGCCATGGCACACCTCCTCAAGCATTAAACCGACAAGCAAACCACACCAAGTAGTTTGACCTGTGGCACTTACGTTTGTTGCAAGCAAAACAGCAGACAGTTGGGGTTGGCCGACTACGCTTTCTGGTGAACCAGCAAACCACGCAATTGATCAATGCTCTGCGCAATTTTCAACATTTCTTCCGAGGGAATCTGCCGAATCACTTCTTTGGTATCGGTATTGATTACCTTGACTACGACGCCTTCTTTATCGTCAACAGTAAACTTGAGCTCGCTGGCATACAAGTTGACGACTGTATTGACCTTATCGGCAGCCTTCTGCAGTTCTTCAGGGCTGAACTTGTTTTCCGGTACCAGTTTATCTTGCGCTTTATTGGCGCCGGCCAACTTATTGTCGAGATCTGCAGGCTTATCGGAAGCCACGGCCTGCACCCTGGATTCCTTATTGCCGGCCGCAGCATCAAACTGAAGGCTATTGGCCTGAGCAGAGAGGGTTACACTTGGGATACTCATATTGGTACTCCTTTACGGCAGAAAGCCCGACCGGGGTTTTTCCGGCCGGGCACAACCTCATTTGCTAATCAGGAACCAGCCATTACTGGAGTAACTGGAGTACCTGTTGTGGCAACTTGTTCGCTTGTGACAGCATCGCGGTACCGGCCTGTTGCAGAATCTGATTCCGACTCAGGTTCGCAGTTTCCGATGCGAAGTCTGCATCCTGAATCCGCGAGCGCGCCGCGCTCATGTTTTCGGACGATATCTGCAGATTGCTGATCGCCGATTCGAAGCGACTCTGCAGCGCACCGAAGTTTGCACGCTGACCGTTCACCACCGCCAACGCACTGTCAACGATACGCAGCGCTTGGGTAGCGTTGGCGACGTTGCTTACGTCCAAGGTTGAAACTGTTTGCAGAGACGAGGTCTGTTGAGCACCTGCCGCCAGTGCGGCACCAAAAACTGATGCAGTCAGCGCTGCGGTAGAACTCGATGCAACTGTATAGGACTTGTCCGAGTCCAACAGAACCTGGCCCGCAACCGTCAATGCCCCAGATGCGCCAGCAGCCAAGTTCGCACCATTAGTACCGGCAGTTACGGTACCAGCGGTCGCACCTGCGGCGGCAGCCAGAGTTATGTTATCCCCGGCACTGGAAGTCAGCACAACACCCGCACCATTTGTATTCAATGCAGCTGTGATACCGGTCTTGGACGACTGATTATTGAACTGCGTAACAGCATCCGCCAGACCAGCTGCAGTGCCCGTATTAGTAATATTGAATGTAACAGTCTGACCGGTGGCGTTACTACCAAACGCATTCAGGGTATAACTGCCCGTTGCGCCAAAGGATACAGTCGTTTCAGTACGTGCCGAAGCACGCACGCCGGTTTGGGTCTGCTGGTTGATCTTATCCGCGATATCCTTGGCGGAATCGGTCACCAACAAGCTAACCTGCCCACTCGCGGCACCACCCCGAATTGTCACGTCCCCAGCAACACCAACCGCAGCACCGGAGACCGGCGACGTAAGAGCGGCGGACGTAACGGCATTTGATATCGCAGTAGTCGAACCTATCTGATTGGAGCCATAAGCAGTAGTTCGAAAGTTTGCTGTCGTCGCGGTGATAGTCTGATTGGCATTGGCGCCCACCTGGAACACCGACGAGGCCTGCGAACCGTCCAGCAATTTCAAACCGTTAAATTCGGTCGACTGAGCAAAACGGTCGAGTTCCGAAGTCAATTGCCCCACCTCCGCGTTGATTGCCAAGCGATCGGAAGCAGAGTTTGTCGCGTTGGCCGACTGCACGGCCAACTCGCGCACACGCTGCAAAATATCACCCATTTTCGACAGCGCGCCCTCGGCGGTCTGTGACAGCGAAACACCATCATTCGCATTACGACGCGCCTGATCCATACCGCGAATCTGCGCGGTAAAACGTTCGGAAATCGCCAAAC
>CALMFQ010000095.1 GCA_937863215.1 uncultured Pseudomonadota bacterium | reverse complement strand
TATCGAGAACCTTGGCCCATTCTGGTTGGCTATTGTCGTTGTCTTTCCAACGGATACGGCGTGCGATACCATCGGGGTGCAGATACATCGGTGCAAAGTCGTAGACGGGTGTTAGTCCGACAAATCCGTCATAGTCGCGCCGCAGTGCCGTATTTCGAGCATGATTATCCTTGTTGCCAAAGGCTAAATTTGCAATATCGCGGCGGATATATTCAAGAATTTCCTCCTGCGGTTTGCTACAGCGCAACATGATCTGTCGGCACACGTCATCATGGGACGGCGTTACGCCAAAGCCTGCCAAGCTGGTTAAGGAGGCCACGCTTTCCTGTGCGAAGCGCGTGACTCCGCCATTTTCAACTTTCCGATCAAACCGGGGGATAAACAGCGCCCGCCCACGCAGCGACAGATCAGCATGAACATGCAAACCAAGCTGCTGGGCAATCGTCATGTAGACAGGCTCATGCTGGAGAATTTGCTCGAGCCGCGTATTACTGCCCCGGCCAAATTTAATGATGTAATGTGCTTGCGCTTCGTTATCTGGCAGCGTGTGATCCAGATGCAGCAAACCGTCTACGGCGCGGGTCATCAAGAGCTTGGGCCACTCGCCTTGCACACCTGAAGAACCAGCAACAAACAAGCCGTGCTGGGCAAGATATTCGGTGAATTCATCACCGCGGCGGCTGACTTCGGCATCCTGAAAACCGTGCCTTTCGTTCGTTTGCTGCGATAGCCACTCTGCGGCTTCTTTAATCCGCATATTGCCGATGGGATTGCCGCTGCCATGCAAGAGCAGACTCCAATCAGCGGACTCAGTCGCAGTCTCTGGAAGCGCTAACCTACGCAACAATTCGGCGCGGCCATAGCCCTGTGGAAGCATGTCGATCAAGAAAACTGGCCAATGATCCTGCTTGAAGTTCTTAACCCGAACAGGGTATCGGCAACTGAACGCATGCGCATCGCGGGCATCCATATGCTCTAGCGCCCAGTTCAGGTCATAACCGGCGAGCGTGCGAGCCCGCCAGCCCGTGCTATCTCCACCGATCACGTCAATAACCCCAACATCAAGCCAGTGCCCACGATCAAAAATCTGGATGGTGCATACGTCTTTCATTTACACGGATTTCTATCAATAATATAGCCACTCATCTTTATATATACGCTTGTTTTCCGTGCATATGCAAGAGATATTCGATGAAGTGATAACCTGGAGACGTGGGAGGTGCAGGGGTGTTAATCAGGATCAAAAGAATTGAATTGAGTATTTCTGATTATGCATTGGCGGGCGAAGCGTCTTGCCAACCCATATCTCCAGGCCCCGCTAGACCAAGGAAAATGGCGACTTAGGTCGCACTGGCCACGGTTTACGCCGTCAGTATCCAATGATCGCGTCAAATTTCTGTCCGCTCAGCCATCACCAGACCGCTCCGACGAGCCACCAAAGAAACCGAATCTGGCTGCCAAGACTAAAAGCGCTGAATGTTACCGCCACCCGCTGCCGGATCGAGTTGCGACACGTTCCGGCATTTTTGCACTCTGGCAGCGATCGTCGATGCAATACGGTGTTACGCATTTTTATTCCTTATATATGTATGTCTTTGACGCTCACTTGTGCACTTGCCTCATTTTTTCTATTATTACATCCGATAACAGCCATTCTCGGAAGTAATAATAATCATTCGCGATGACGAAGCTGATTTCTGTTTCCAGTGACCTGCCAGCCAATCTGATCGATGAAATTCGTCAGGTAAACGAGTTTTTGCTGGCTGAAATCGCGCCGGCCACTCGCCGAGCCTACGCGAGCGACTTTCGTACGTTTTCACGTTGGTGCCAGAAAAAGCAGCTGGTGAATCTGCCGGCTTCATCCGAAGCCGTTGCATTGTTTATTTCTGGTGAAGCGGCTCAGGGGATCAAACCTGCAACCATCATCCGCCGGTTGGCAGCGATTCGTTACGCGCATGAGTCTGCCGGCCATCAAAGCCCGACGCGCGAACTACTGGTGACGGCAACTAACAAGGGTATTCGTCGTTCGGTAGCCACGGCGCCGGAACAGAAACGGCCAGCAACAGTAGAGCTGGTGCGTCGTCTGGTATCACACTGCCCGGATACCTTGGCTGGTCTGCGTGACAAGGCCATGATTCTGACCGGTTTTGCCGGCGCGATGCGTCGCTCGGAACTGGTCGCCCTGCAAGTGGCTGATATCCAGTTTATGGATAAGGGCATGCGGGTGACGATCCGCAACAGTAAAACCGACCAGGAAGGTTTCGGCCAGGTTATACCTATATATAAAGGTAGCAATCTGCGGGTTGTGGAAACACTGCAGCTCTGGCTGCAGCGAGCCAATATCACCCAAGGCCCGATTTTCCGCCCTTTTACCAAATCCGGCCGTCTGCGCAACCAGGCACTGAGTGATCGATCGGTGGCGCTGATTCTGAAACATTATGTTACAGACGAAGGGCTGGACCCGGCCGACTACGCCGGCCACAGCCTGCGCTCAGGCTTTCTGACCAGCGCCGCTCAACGTGGCGCATCCATCTTCAAGATGCTTGAAGTCTCCCGCCACAAGAAAGTCGATACGCTACGCAGCTATGTGCGCATGGCGGAGGAATTTGACGATCATGCGGGTAAGGATTTCTTGTAAACGCACGGCGAAATGCCTTGTTCATCGTGTGTACGAGCAACCTTTA
>CALMFQ010000094.1 GCA_937863215.1 uncultured Pseudomonadota bacterium | reverse complement strand
ATGAATTCATACCAGGCGCGGTTGGCGTTGCGGCGGCGGCTTTCCTGATGGGTGTTGTCGCCCAGGCCCAGCGTGGCGTCGAATGTGCCGTTGTCGTAGGTTTCGGCATCCTGCCAGCAGTCGTCGGAGAATTCGTGGTCATCCCACACCGCGATCATCGCAAAGCGCTCATGCACTGCCTGCAGGCGTTTGTCGGTGCGGTATTGCTTGTACAGATAGCGGTAGTCGGCCAGCGTGGTGGCGTATTTGGCGCCCGAGGTGCCGTTCTTGAAGGTGCCGTCGGGCAGCACCAGCTGGGAATGCAAGGTTTCCACCGCGCCGGTCTGGAATGCTTCGCCGACAGTTTCGTAAATGTAGTCGCCAAGGTGGACGAAGAAATCCAGCGTTTCATTCTTGGCGATGTTGTCGTAGCCGGCCCAGTGGTTGATGCTCCAGTCCTGACAGGTGATGAAGGCAAACTGCAGCTTGGCCACGTCGACGCCGGCAGCCGGCGCGGTCTTGAAGGTGCCGACATTGGTGCGCACGTTGCCGGCGACAAACTGGTAGAAATAGCTGGTGCCGGCATTCAGGCCGGTTACCTTGTGGCGCACGCTGCCATCGAATGCCGCCAGTGCCGGAATCGCGACATCCATCAGCAGCGAGCCGCCCAGTGCGGTATTGCTGCCGAGCAGGGGGCTGTTGTCGGCAGTCGTCAGCAACAGGCGGATACTGATATTGCTATTGGCCGGGGTATCGGCGGTATCGCTGCTGCTCAGCGGTACCACACGGGTCCAGAGGATGATGCTGTCGGATTTCGGATCGGCTGACGCCACGCTTTGCGGGAATTTCCAGCCGTCGCCGCTCGCCAGCGCCGGCTGTTCCGGGTTTCGTGCAGACAGCCGGTCAGGCCGGTGGTCAAGGCGGTGGAAGTGAAAAAGCTGCTCCATTTGAGAAACTGTCTGCGATCCATCTATATCCCCTTTTGCTGGTATTTTCTTGCACCCAAATAGACATCATAGTCATGCCGGAACAAAATTTTGTGCGACAAATGTTGTGGTTTGTTTGCATATTCGAATGACGGAATTCGTTTCGCGCAAGAATTGTCGGCCGATTGGGGGGCTGACGAATGTGTATATGTATTGCGGAATGGGTTTGCCTGCGCAGAGCCGCAGTATTGACGACTCCTTCCGGAGTCGGATTGGCGTTGGCCCGCAGGCTGGAGGTTAAATGCCTGTGGCGCCGGAACCGGGGTTGGCTGCCCTGCCGGCAGGCTCCTGCCTCGGCATTGGCGCGGCCATGAACTTACGGGGCGCTGCGATAAGCGGTAGGGTCGGCGATGCCGGCTGTCTCGAAGCCGGCACGGCGCAGTCGGCACGAGTCGCACACGCCGCAGGCGCGGCCTTGCAGGTCGGCCTGATAGCAGGACACGGTCAGGCCATAATCCACCCCCAGCCTGGTGCCGCTATCGATGATGTCGGCTTTGGACAGGTCGATCAATGGCGCACGGATGTGGAATGGCTTGCCCTCGACTGCGGCCTTGGTCGCCAGATTGGCCATCCGTTCGAAAGCCTGGATGTATTCCGGCCGGCAATCCGGATAGCCGGAATAATCGACCGCGTTGACGCCGACGAAGATATCCTGCGCGCCCAGTACTTCGGCCCAGCCCAGCGCATACGACAACATGATGGTGTTGCGCGCCGGCACATAGGTGACCGGGATGCCGCCATCGACGCCATCTACCGGTACATCGATAGCGGTATCGGTGAGAGCCGAGCCGCCAAAGGCACCGATGTCGATGCGTGCCACCCGATGCTCGGCTGCTCCCAAGGCGCTGGCAACGCGCGCCGCGGCAGCCAGCTCGGCGCTGTGGCGCTGGCCATAGTCGAAGCTCAGACAGTAGCAATCGAAGTGTTGCGAGCGGGCAATCGCCAATACTGTTGCGGAATCCAGCCCGCCGGACAGCAGGATGACGGCTTTGTTGTGCATATTATTTCCCTGCGACGTTGCCCCACAGCAGCTTGTGCAATTGCATCTGGAAACGCACCGGCAAGCGGTCGGCCAGCACCCGGTCGGCCAGATCGGCGGCGCCGATACCGCCGACCATCGGCGAAAACAGTACCGGGCAACGCTGGTACAGCTGGTTTTCCATTACCACGCTGCGTGCCCACAAATAATCGCCTTCGTGGCAGATCACCAGTTTCAACTCATCGTGCGGCGTCAGCAACGCCAGGTTTTCCCACAGATTCTTGTCGGCTTCGCCCGAGCCCGGTGTTTTGATGTCGACGATGCGCGCTACGCGCGGATCGACAGCGCCGATCGGCAGCGCGCCACTGGTTTCCAGCGATACCGAATAACCGCCATCGCATAGGGCTGTGAGCAGCGTCAGGCAATGTTTTTGTGCCAATGGTTCGCCGCCGGTGACGCACACTACCGGGCAGTCGTATTCCTTTACCGCCTGCAGGATTTCGTCGATTTCCATGCTCACGCCGCCATGGAAGGCGTATTCGCTGTCGCAATAGCCGCAGCGCAGCGGGCAGCCGGTCAGGCGCACGAATACCGTCGGCCAGCCGGCGCGGCTGGTTTCGCCCTGCAGGGAATAAAAAATTTCGGTGATGCGCAGCGCAGTGGCAGACAAAACGTTATCCGGCGCTTACTTGAGATTCTGCTGCAGCCGGCGTGCCTTGTCGGCTGCCGGGGCAATCGGGTATTTGGCGATCAGGTCGGCAAAGGTTTTCTTCGCCGCTTTCTTGTCGTCGAGTTCGAGCTGGTTCATGCCGATGTTGAGCATTGCATCCGGTGCCTTGCTGCCATCGGGGAACAGGCTGATCAGCTTCTGTTGCGTGCCGATTGCGGTCTTGTAATCGCGCATTGCCGATTGCGACATGCCGATCCAGTACAGCGCATTCGCTGCCAGCTTGCTTTCCGGGTAGGTTTTCAGGAATACCGAAAAGCTGCGGATCGCATCTTCGTATTTGCCGGCCTTGTAGCTACCCAGTGCGTTATCGTAATTGACGGTTTCGTTACCGCCTTGCTTGGTATCGGCGCTTGCCGCAGCCTGTTTGTCCTGCGGCTTGACGATGACGGGTTTGCCCTGTGGCAGTTCCGGTTGTGGCGCAACCGTTGCCGCTGGCTCGGCCGGCTTGTCGGCACTGTTGCCGCCGCCCCCCGGTTCCAGCTGACGCACGCGGCTGTCCAGATCGACGTAGAAATCCTTCTGGCGCTTCTGGGTGGCTTCGATCTGGTGATTCAACACCTCAAGCTGGCCGCGCAACTGTTTTACTTCGTCGCGGGTCGCTTCGAGCTGATTGAACAATTCGATGATGCGCAGGTTTTTCAGCTGCGTTTCAAGTTTACCCAGGCGCTCCTGCTGCGCCTGGGATTTGGCATCCTGCTCCTGATTCTGCTTTTTCAGATCGGTGATCATCTGCCGCGCTTCGGTATCGTCAAAAATACCGCCAAACGACGCAGTACTCCAGCAGCCGGCGAGCAGCAGAATCAGGGGCAGTTGTTTCACTTGCTTTCGCCCTCGTAGACGATATCGGCACGACGGTTCTGTGCCCAGGCTTCTTCATTCGAACCGGTGGCTTTCGGCTTTTCCTCGCCATTGCTGATGGTTTCGATCTGGCTTTCGTTCACGCCCACCGCCTGCATCGAGCGCTTGACCGCATCGGCACGCTTCTGGCCCAGTGCCAGGTTGTATTCACGGCTGCCGCGTTCGTCGGCGTTGCCTTCGATCTTGATTTTCAGTTTGCGGTTGTCGCTCAGATATTTGGCGTGAGCTTCAACCGTGCCGCGGTATTTATCCTTGACCACGTACTGGTCGTAGTCGAAGTACACGCTGCGCTCGGTTGCCAGCTTGTTGGCCGGGTCGAGGTGCGGTGCCAGGCCGGAGCCTTGAACTTGAGCCGGTTGTGCCGGGGTCAGGTCAACCGGCTTGATGTTGGTGGCGGTGCTGGTTGCCGGGGCCTGGGTGCGGTTTTCCACCGGCGCCTTGGTCGGTTCCGGAGTGCTGGCGCAGGCGGCCAGCAGACTTGCCGCGATACCGCTCAGGAGCAGTTTTTTCATTTGTATCAGTCCTTTGTTGTCATGACAGGGTTGAGATTACTGGCCCCAGGCCGGTTCCCGCACTTCGCCGGACAGCACCCGCAGGCGCTGTTTTACCCGGCCGTCGCTGGAAACCACGGCCAATGCACCGCGACCACCCAGTTCGGTGGCGTAAAGTATCATTTTACCGTTTGGGGAAAAAGAAGGCGATTCGTCGTTACCGGTTTCCGACAGCGTGGTGCTGACACCGGAGGCGAGATCCATGATTGCGACCTGGAATTTGCCGCCCTCACGCTTGATGTAGGTGATGTTTTTGCCGTCCGGGCTGAAACGTGGCGACACGCAATAGCTGCAGTCGAACGTCAGGCGTTTGGCATCGCCGCCGCTGGCCGACATCAGGTAGATCTGCGGACTGCCGCCGCGGTCCGAGAGGAACACGATCCGGCTGCCGTCCGGCGAATAGTCCGGCTCGGTATCGATGCCGCTGCTGCGCGTCAGCCGCGTGGCTTCGCCG
>CALMFQ010000093.1 GCA_937863215.1 uncultured Pseudomonadota bacterium | reverse complement strand
TCAACAAGGGCGTGGTCAGCGCCATCGACAATGCCGCCAAGAACGCACCGGCCGGTAGCGATGTGGCCATCCAGGCAGTCAAATCGACCGTAGCCGCCACCGCCGCTGCAGTCGACAGCATGACCAAGGCCGCCAAGCAGGTTGCCGACTTTGCCGATGCATCGGTCAAGGCCGCCACCACCGCGACCGCCGACGCAGTCAAATCCGCAGCCAAGAAGGTAGCGATCTGATCGCTACGCAACCCTTGCGCATTACGGCATAAAGCCCGGCACGCCGGGCTTTTTCATTGCTGCCGCGTCAATTGCGGCAAATAGCGCACACCAAACAATGCCAGCAACGTCATTGCGGCACCGACGGCAAACATCGGCGCCGGCCCTGCCAGTTGCCACAGCCAGCCGCCCAGCGCATTCAGCAGCAGCAAAATCGCACCGCACAACAGATTGAACAGGCCGAACATCGTGCCGCGCATGGTTGCGGGCGCCATGTTTGCCACCTGCGCCGCCATCAGCCCCTGCGTCAGCGCCATGTACAAACCGACCAGCACCACGCCGGCCAGCCCGACCCAGGGCGTTGTCGCAGCAGCCAGCAACAGGTAGGCCACGCACAATAGTCCCCAGCCAAGCGCCAGCAAGCGGCTGGCGCCGATACGGTCGGCCAGCAAGCCGGCGGGATAGGCGGCAGCAGCGTAGACCAGATTCAGCAGCACCAGCGTCAGCGGCGCCTGTGCCGCTTGCCAGCCCAGATCCTGCATACGCAGAATCAGGAAGGCATCGGAAAACTGGCCTTTCGCCAGCAGCGCGGCAAGCGTCAATCCCAGCCACAGCCGTAGCGGCACCTGGCGCAACGCTGCCAGACTGAGCGGCGCACTGGCAGCGGGGTCTGCCGGAGCCCGCTCCGGCTCGCGTACCGCAAACAGCAATAGCAGCAGCGCCAGTGCCGCCGGCAGCACTGCCAGCCACATCACGCTGCGCACCTCCAACAGCAGGCCGCCCAGCAACAACCAGGCCAGCAGCGGCCCAAGCACCGCACCGAGTGTATCGAGCGCCTGGCGCAAGCTGAACGCAGCGCCGCGCTGGGCAGGTGGAGTAATATCGGCAATCAGTGCATCGCGCGGCGCACCGCGGATCCCCTTGCCTACCCGGTCGATACAACGGGCGACAAATACCGCAAAGGCGCTTGATGCGAGCGGAAACAACGGCTTGGACAATGCCGCCAGGCCATAACCCAGCACGATCATCGGCTTGCGCTGGTGCCGGTGGTCCGACCAGGCTCCGGAAAACACCTTGGTCAGCGCCGCCGTCGCTTCCGCCGCCCCCTGAATCAGCCCGACGGTCGCCATGCTCGCACCGAGCGTGACGGTCAGGAACAGGGGCAACAGGCTGTGCAGCAGCTCCGATGCGGCATCCATCAACAGCGACACCAATCCGAGCATCACCACCGTGGGCGGCAAACGTTTCATGTATTGCTCCAAACAAAAAAGGCCGGGACAGCCCGGCCTTCCTGATCCTGTCTGCGCGCAGATCAGCGGCGCTCAAGCGCCAGCGCCACGCCCATGCCGCCGCCGATACACAGTGTCGCCAGACCTTTCTTCGCATCGCGGCGCGCCATTTCGTGCAACAGCGTCACCAGGATACGGTTGCCGGAAGCCCCGATCGGGTGGCCCAGCGCAATCGCGCCACCGTTGACGTTGACCTTGCTCATGTCCCACTGCAGCTCTTTCGACACGCCCAGCGCCTGCGCAGCAAAGGCTTCGTTGGCTTCGATCAGATCCAGATCGTTCAGGCTCCAGCCGGCACGCGCCAGACAGCGCTGAGTTGCCGGCACCGGGCCCATGCCCATGATGGTCGGATCGACACCGGCCGAAGCATAGGCTTTGACGTAAGCCAGCGGCTTCAGACCCAGTTCGGCGGCTTTCTTGGCCGACATCATCACTACAGCTGCCGCACCGTCGTTGATACCCGATGCATTACCCGCAGTCACGCTGCCTTCCTTGTTGAAGGCCGGCTTGAGCTTCTGCAGGCCATCCAGGGTGGCGCCCAGCTTGATGTATTCGTCCTGATTGAAAATGACCGGATCGCCCTTGCGCTGCGGAATGGCAATGCCGATGATTTCGTCGGCGAATTTGCCGGCTTTCTGTGCGGCTTCTGCCTTGTTCTGCGATGCCAGTGCAAATTCGTCCTGCTCGGCACGGCTGATGCCGTATTTGGCGGCAATGTTTTCCGCAGTCACGCCCATGTGGTACTGGTTGTAAACGTCGGTCAGGCCGTCGTAAACCATGCTGTCGACCAGCGTGCCGTTACCCATGCGGATGCCGTTGCGGCTGTTGTTGAGAATGTGCGGCGTGGCGCTCATGTTTTCCTGGCCACCGGC
>CALMFQ010000092.1 GCA_937863215.1 uncultured Pseudomonadota bacterium | reverse complement strand
ATCTGTGCCCGAAACAGGCCAAAGGCGTAAAAGGCGTGCAGGGGCAGGTGAAAGCCGAGCCGATGACCTTGATCAACGGCGACGAACAGCTGACGCTGCGTTTTGACTGCAAGCCATGCGAGATGCACGTGGTCGGCAAGATGAAAAAGCATATTTTCAACGCCCCGCCGCCGTCGAGCGTGCCGGTGGCGCCGCTGACCTTTCACCGCAAGCGCCCGGACGCTTGAGAACCTGCTCGCGACAGACCTTGAACAGGTTCTCAAACTAATTTCTGATTATTGGCGGCGCGCCTGCTTGCGCGTCGCGTTTTATTTTTTCGAGTGAATCATGACCGCCAACCCCTCCGCTGATGCTGCACTCAGCACGCTGCTAGAAGCCGCGGTAAAAACCGCGCTGAAAAACCCCGATCCCGCCGCGTTTCTCGACTGGTTTGGCACCAACGCGCCGGATCTGGCGCCGGAATTGTTTGGTGCCGATAGTGATGCCGCTGCCGTACGGCAGGTGGCGCTGTCGATGGGGCGTGCATTGTGGAATGCCCTGCCGCAACCCGACAACAACTATCGCCCGCACCCGCTGCCCAAGCCGCAGCGCAATGACGCCTGCCCTTGCGGCTCGGGGCGCAAATACAAGCAATGTTGTGCCGCATTCGAGCAGAATATTCCGGACTTTCCGCCGGAGCTGCTGCTGGCGCAGGTGTTGCGCAATGTCAGCCTGAAAGCGCTGGCAGAATTGCCGCTGCGCTTCATCTCGCCGGAGCAATTGGCCGCAGTGGCCGAGCAGTGGATCGAGCAGGGTGATGCCAAGCGCGCCGTGGCGCTGCTGGAGCCGCTGTTTGAAGAGATGGCGGCGCTGGATGAACGTGCCGAATGGGCATTCGATATGCTGGCCGATGCCTATCTCGATATCGACAAGCCGAAAAAACGCATCCAGCTGGTAGAAAAGCTGATGACAGTGCCCAACCTCTGGCTGCGTTCGGCGGCGATGCACCGTCGCGCCACCATGTATGCCGACGACCGCGATTTCGCCGCCGCGTGGCAGGTGTTCAAAGAGGCGCAACGGTTGCAGCCGGACAATGTGTCGCTGTCGCATCTGGAAGTATTGCTGCTGATCTGCGAGAACCGCCGCGAAGAAGCCGAAGCGCGCGCCGAATTCTGGATCGCGCGGCTCAAGCGCATGGGCGGCTACGACGACCTGATCGAGCAGCTGCAGCGCATGATCGCCAGCTTCGATGCGATTCAGCACGAGCTGGCACCGCAGCCGCCGGTCGAGCTGGAGCAATTGAAAACGCTGGCGGCACAATTGCCGCCGCCGCAAAGTCTGTATCGGCTGGAAGTGCACGACGGCGATGCCGGCGAGCTGACACCGCTGCCGCAGCTGGTCGAGCTGGAACAAACCTGGCGCCAGCGCTTTTTCGGCGACGAGAAATTCGGCATCGAGCCGGAAGAAGCGCTGTTCGACGCGCTGAACCATGCCGACGAATGGCTGGGCTGGCTGCAGGCCAATCCGGATGCGCTGCAGAGTTTCAGTATCGTCGAACAACTGACCGACGTCGGCATGCTGCTGGTGGGCGAAGACGACAGCTGGCTGGATGAGCTGGTCGCACCGCTGGCGGCACATGCCGAACAGCTGCTGCGTTGCGTGCTGGCTGCCAATCAGGCCGAAAGCTGCAAGCTGGAATGGGGCTGGCTCAACAACCGCCCTGCTTTGCGCGCAATCCAGAACCGCGCCTGGCTGCTGGTGCAACAGCAGCAGGATCTCGATGCGGCGCAAGCCTTGCTCGAATGGCTGCTGAATACGCTCAACCCGGCCGACAACCAGGGTATCCGTTTCATGCTGGCGCGGCTGTACCTGCTGGAAAACCGGCCGCTGCCGCTGCTCGAGCTGCTCAAGCGCCACGGCGACGAGAGTGCCGAGCTGATGTACCACCGGGCGCTGGCCTTATACATGGCCGGCAAAAAGGCCGAGGCGAAGCGGGCGCTGCGGCAGGCGGCCGAATGCTGGCCGGAAGTGCTGAAAATGCTGCAGGCGCTCAAGCCGCGCAAGCCGAAGCTGGCGCAGCACGGGGTGACGGCGGGCGGCAAGGACGAGGCCTGGCTCTACCGCGAGCAGTTTCTGCCCTTGTGGCAGCACAGCGGCGCCGCCGAGCTGCTGCAGGGCTGACCATGGCTGCCGGCTACAACGAAAGCCAGTTGATCGCTGCGCTGGGGGCCGATACGGTTGCCAAGGGGCGCGAGTACCTTGCCAAGGTGCGTGAGCTGCAGCAGCACGACACTGTCGTTACCGCCATGGTGCAGGGCACGCAGCGCCAGCCGTATCTGGTGGAGATCGGCGTGCGCAGCAAGGGTGCGCAGCTGGATATCGACGGCGAATGCTCGTGTCCGGTCGGTTACAACTGCAAACACGTGGCTGCGGCGCTGCTGGCAGTGCTGGCACGGCAGGCCATGCCGGTAGCGGCTGGCAGCAGCGCCGTGAGCCTGCGGCCGGAAGTGCTGGCCTGGCTGGAATTATTGCGGATTCAGGCGCAGCAACCGGCCCCCGGCAGCGGTAAAAAGAAAGCCACCGGCACCCAGGGGCTGGTATGGGCGGTAGGGCGCAGCGGGCTGGGCAATTTCCATGAAGTGCGTGCATTCAAGGCCCGGCTCAATGCCGATGGCAGTATCCGCAGTGTCGATGAGCAATGGCGCAATATCGAGCCCGCGTTCGCCAAGCCGCCGGCATTCGTGCGCGAAGCCGATGTCGCCATCCTGCGTCTGCTGTGGAGCAATCGCGACAAGTATTACAACGCGCTGCGGCTGGACGGCAAGTCCGGTGCACAAGCGATGCAGCTGCTGCTGGAAAGCGGCCGTTTGCTGCAGCAGAGCTTTGCGCGCCATGAACAGGCACTGCCGGGGCCGCAGGTGATGCAGCCCGGTGCCACGCGCAAGGGGCAATTGCACTGGCAGGCGATTGCTGGCGACAAACTGCTGCCGCAATTGCTGACTGAGCCTGCTGCAACCCTGATTCTGCCTTGCCAGCCTCCCTGGTATCTCGACAGTGAACGCGGCGAAGCCGGCCCGATCGACCTGCCGGTTGGCGGGCAGGCGCTGGCCGGGCTGCTGGCCTGCCCGCCGCTGACGCTGGCCGAAGCGCCGCTGGTCAGTGCTTCGCTGCAGGATGTGCTGCCCGGCTTGCCGGCATTGCCGGGCGCCGACCGGCAAGCGGTGCGGCAGGTCGATGCGGCGCCACGGCCGGTGCTGCAGCTGGATACGGTGTCGATCTACGCCGCTCATTTCGGCGCCTATGGCAGCAGCAAGGCCGGGCATTTCGATCTGGCGCGCGTGGCGTTCGACTACGACGGCCAGCGCGTGCCGGCCGAGTCGAACAAATCGCTGCTGACACTGCCGGACGGCAGCCTGCTGCAGATCAGGCGCCATGCGCTGCAGGAGCAGGTCTGCCTGCAGCAGCTGGCGCAATACGGGCTGCAGCGGGTGCCGGTCGGCCGTGTCTACGGGCCGAAACCGCTGCCGGAAGGTGCGCTGTTCGGTTTGCCCGACCCGGACAGCTGGTCGGGATTCGTGGCAGAGCAGTTGCCCAGGTTGCGTCAGGCCGGCTGGCTGATCGAGATGGCGCAAAGCTTCCATTTCAATTTCATCGACATCGACGATTTCAGCGCCGAAATCGGCGAGGATGGCAGCGGCTGGTTCGATCTGGCGCTGGGCATCCGCGTCGATGGCGAAAACATCCCGCTGGTGCCGCTGCTCGGCGGCCTGTTTCGGCAGGACCCGCGCTGGTTGGCGCCGGGTGGCCTGCAGCGTATCGGCGACAGCGAAATGATCATGCTCGAAGGCGACGGCGTGCGTTACCGCATTGCCGCCGCGCGTATCAAGCCGATAGTGGCGACGCTGGTCGATCTGTTCAGCGCCGGTGTGGCCGGCGACAGCCTGCGCCTGTCGCGGCTGGAGGCGGCGCGGCTCGATGCGCTGGCCGACCTGCAGCGCTGGCAGTTCCGCGGCGACGATTCCTTGCGCCAGCTGGCGCAGCAGTTGCAGGGCAAACAGCAATTGCCGCAGGTGCCGCCGCCGGCCGCGCTG
>CALMFQ010000091.1 GCA_937863215.1 uncultured Pseudomonadota bacterium | reverse complement strand
GTCTTGTTGATCGACGGCACCATTTCTTCCAGCAGGCTGCCGGCTTTCTCGGCGGTTTTCACGCTGGTGGTGGCCAGCTCGCCGATTTCCTGCGCCGCAACCTGGCTGCGCTCGGCCAGCTTGCGCACTTCGGCGGCCACCACGGCAAAGCCCTTGCCGTGTTCGCCGGCGCGGGCCGCTTCGATGGCGGCGTTCAGCGCCAGCAGGTTGGTCTGGTAGGCAATGTCATCGACGATGCCGATCTTGTCGGCAATCGATTTCATCGCTTCCACGGTGGCGCGCACTGCCTGGCCGCCGTCGGTGGCGTCGGCAGCCGATTTGCTGGCGATGCCGTCGGTCACCTTGGCATTGTCGGTGTTCTGCGCAATCGACGCCGACATCTGCTCGATCGACGCGGTGGTTTCTTCCAGGCTGGCGGCCTGCTCCGACGAGGCCTGCGCCAGCGATTGCGAGGTGGCGCTCACCTGCTCCGACGCTGCCGACAGCGAATCGGCCGCCGAACGCACTTCGCCAATGGTCTGCGCCAGCTTGTCCACCATGCCTTTCAGCGCAAACAGCAGGCTATCCTCGTCGCCCCGGCGCAGCTCGACCTGCACGGTCAGATTGCCTTCGGCTACCTGGCGGGCAATGTCGGCCGCGTAGTAAGGCTCGCCGCCCAGTTGGCGCGACAGCCCGCGAATGATCAGCAGCGCGGCAATCACCGCCAGCACTACCGCTGCGGCCACGCTGGCCATCATCAGCGTGCGGGCGGCTTCGTAGGTGGCTTTGGCGTCTTTCACCCCCTGATCCAGCATTTCACCCTGGAATTTGGCCAGCGCATTGGCGTTGCTCTGGTAAGTGCGCAGGATCGGGCGCAATTCGCTGTTCAGGAAATTTCTCGCCCCCTCGGCGTTGCCGGCTTCGATCAGACCGATCAGCTTTTCCTGCCCGGCGACGAAATTCTGGCGGTTTTCGATGATCTGCTGCAGCAGCTCTTTGCCTTTGGCGGTCTGAATCACCTCCTTCAGCTTGTCCACCGTGGAGCCAATGGCGCGGCGGGTTTCCAGCACCACTTCTTTCTGGCGCTGGATATCGTCCTTCGAGCTGCTCAGCAGCATGTTGCGCAGAGCAATGCCGATGCCGCTGCTGTTAACCACGATATCGTTGGCCATGTTGGCGCGTGGCCAGCGCTCGTCGCCCACCTGCCGCAACGATTCGTTCAGATGTGCCATGCGGGTGATGCCGATGAACGACACCAGCAACAGCAGCGCCACCACCAGGCCAAAGCCCAGTGCGAGTTTGGTTGCCACTTTCATATTCTGGAACATGCTTACCCTCTCCTGATGAACTGCGGAAACGACAATCGGAAATCGAATGAATCAAGCAATCAATGCACGGCAGGCATCGGCTGGCCTTTGCCCACCGCGGCAGCGCCGTTGACCAGCTGCGCCACATCCAGAATCAGCGCCACCTCGCCATTGCCGAGAATGGTCGAGCCGGAAATGCCGCTGACGCCGGCAAACAGGCAGCCCAGCGGCTTGATCACCGCCTGACACTCGCCAAACAGCCGGTCCACCGCAATGCCTGCCTTACGGCCGGAAAAACGTACCACCACGATGTTCTGCCGCACCGGCGCCTCGCCGGCCACCGCAAACAGGCGACGCAGGCGCAGGAACGGCAGCACTTCGCCGCGCAGGTTCAGGTAGTCGGCGGCATCGCTGCCCGGCGGCAGCTCGATGCATTCGACCACCGAATCCAGCGGCAGGATGAAGGTGGAATGGCCGACCCCCACCTGAAAGCCGTCAATGATCGCCAGCGTCAGCGGCAGGCAGATGCGCATCGTGGTGCCCTGGCCGGGTGTGCTTTCAATGTCCAGCGTGCCGCGCAGCGCTTCGACATTGCTTTTCACCACATCCATCCCCACCCCGCGGCCGGACAGGTTGCTCACCGCCTCGGCAGTGGAAAAGCCCGGCTCCAGGATCAGCTGGTAGATGTCGGCCGGGGAGAGATTGGCATCCGCCGCCACCAGCCCTTTTTCGATGGCTTTTTGCAGGATGCGCCCGGCGTCCAGCCCGCCGCCGTCGTCGGCCACTTCGATCACGATGCTGCCCGATTCGTGGTAGGCATTCAACGACACCGTCCCGTGCGCCGGTTTGCCAGCGGCAAGCCGCTTGTCCGGTGCCTCGATGCCGTGATCCATGCTGTTGCGCACCAGATGCATCAGCGGATCGCCGATTTTCTCGACCATTGATTTGTCCAGCTCGGACTCGGCGCCGCTGATTTTCAGCTCGATATCCTTGCCCAGCTCGCGGGCCACGTCGCGCACCACTCGCGGAAAGCGGCTGAACACCTCGCCGATCGGCGTCATCCTCAGCTGCAGAGTGGTGTCGCGCACCTCTTCGATCAGCCGGTTCATGGTCGAGGTGGCTTCCATCAGTTGCGTCATGCGGCTACGTTGCAGCACGATATTGACGCCGGCGCCGGCAATCACCAGCTCGCCGATAAGGTTGATCAGATGATCGAGTTTGTCGGCATCGACGCGCACCGATTGCTGCTGCTTGGTTTTGGTCTTGCGTTGCTGCTGCTGCTTTTCCAGTGCAGCTTCGACCACCGCCGGCTGTACCAGTCCCTGTTCGACGATGATCTGCCCCAGCGGCGGACGCGAGTCGCCCGCAGCGCCGCCACCGCCAGCCGCCTGAGCCTGAATCTCCAGCACCATCGCCAGCTCGCGTTCGGTGAGCGTGCCGCAACGCACCAGCATCTGGCCGATACGCTGCTCCTCCTTGGAAAGACTGCCGATCAGATCGACAAAATCCGCCACCAGGCTGTGCGGCGGCATGATGCGAATGCGGCAATCGTCCTGCACGAATTCGAACGCCGATTCAATGCTCGCCTTGTCGGCTTCGCTCTTGAAGTTGATTTCGTAACTCATGTAGCAGGATTCCGGGTCCATTTCGGCGGCTACCGGCATCTCGTCGAACGCGACTTCCATGCTGACGATCTGGCCGATGGTTCCCAGATAGCGGAAGAACGACAGCGGATCCATGCCGTTGCGCAACACATCGCGACCGAAATGCAGCGAAATGTGCCAGTTGTCGCTGCCCACCATGCCGCCGCCGATCGATTCGACCTCGACCTGCGCTTCGGCGTGCGGCCCGGTGGTGGCCACAGCCTTGGCCGATGCCGTTGCCGGCGTGGTGCCGGGCGATTCGAACTCCGCCAGCTGCTCCAGCAGCCTGACGTCGTGGTCGTGAACCTCCTGTGCCGTTCTGTCGCCGACACCGGCCAGCAGGTCGATCTTGCTGCCCACGTGATCCTTGCATTGCAACAGCAACGACACCAGGGCCGGCGTCACCTGCTGTTCGCCGGAACGCACCCGGTCGAGCACACTTTCCAGCACATGGGTAAAACCGACGATGTTCTCCAGACTGAACAAACCGGCCGAACCCTTGATGGTGTGGGCGGCGCGGAATATTGCATTTACCGCGTCGGTGAACTCCTCGCCCTGCAGCGAATCGATCTGCAGCAGGCGATCCTCCATGTCCTGCAGCAATTCGCGTGCCTCGGCAATAAACGTCTGCAGTACCTGATCCATGTCCATGATCTTCTCCCCGCCGCGGCGATCAGCCGGCATTGCCCGGAATCACCACCGGGTCGCCGAAATAGTTGGCCATATTGCACAAATCCATGATTTCGCGGACCGGTTGCGAATGCCCCACCAGCTTCAGCGAGCCGCTGCGCGCCAGACATTCTCGTTTGGCCAGGATCAGCAGTTGCAGCCCGGCGGTATCCATCTCGCTCACCTGCGACAGCTCGATTTCCAGCTCGGCCGACTGTCCCAGCAGCTGGTCGAGCCGCTGCTTGATCGCGGCGGCGGTGTAAATCGTCAACTCGCCTTCGATACGCAGCGTGTTGTCCGGCATGGTGGTGTTGTCCATATTGTTGTTCTCCTCCTAGGTTCTGTTGACGTTTGTTTCACAACTGCGTTTGATGCAATTCAGTTACAAAACAAGGAGTAAAACGCGCCGTGCAGCAATCTCACCCGCAAGGGGCAGGCCGTGGTTGTAAGCCGCTGAAGCGGCAACAACCACGCTCGCACAAGCGGTTTACGACGCCGTGTTGTAACTGAAGTGCGTCAAACCCTTCGGGCTGGCGAGCAAAAAGGCCATCCACGGCGTTACTCTCCTTGCAAATAGTCCACTATTAGCTGCGTCGCGTGCCTTGTGGTTGGCCTTTTTACTCACCAGCGCAGCGGCGAAACAAACGTCAACAGAACCTAGGGCGGCTCAAGGCAGGATCAGCTTGGCCACGGCAGTGATCATCTGTTCCGGCTTGAACGGCTTGACCACCCAGGCCTTGGCGCCGGCAGCCTGGCCGGCGGCTTTTTTGTCTTCGCCGGCCTCGGTGGTCAGCATGATCACCGGGGTGAACTTGTAATCCGGCAGTTTTTTCACCTCCTTGACGAAGGTGATGCCGTCCATGTTCGGCATGTTGACGTCGCTGATGATCAGATGCACTTTCCGGCCGGTCAGCTTCGCCAGCGCATCCTTGCCGTCGGTGCTCTCGATCACATCGTAGCCCGAGCTTTTCAGTGCAATCGATACGACCTGGCGCAGCGAAGCGGAGTCGTCAACGATCATGATGGTTTTGGCCACGGACAATTCCTCCTAAAAGAACACGATTTCGTCGTTTTGCCGCGTCACAGCCTTGCCGGCGTGGTTCATATGTTCTTCGACAGTGGCATACGACTGCTCCAGCTCGCGCACCAGCCCCGACCAGTCGAACGCCTCCAGCCTGCCCTCCTGCTGGCAACGATCCTGAATCTGCTGCAGATGCTGCGGCAACAGCGCAATGTTGTCGCGCACGTGCGACAGCATCTGGCTGACCCGGTCCTGGAACTGGAAATCCACCAGCAGGCCGGAAATTTCCTGTTCGATGCTGCTGCTGTTGTTGCGCAGCTGTTCACCGGATTCGACCAGGGCGTGGGTAATGGTCTGAAAATCGTTGAGTACGTCGCGAATCACCTGATCCGAATTGCGCACCGCCAGAGCATTGCGCTCGGTAGAGCTCTCGGCATTGGAAAATGCCGACGCAATTGCACGGCTGACAATATCGGTAGTCTCGCTGATGTTGCGCCCGGTTTCGCCCGACAGACTGGACAGCTTGCGCACCTCGTCGGCCACCACGGCAAAGCCGCGCCCGGCCTCACCGGCACGCGCCGCCTCAATGGCAGCGTTGAGTGCCAGCAGATTGGTCTGATCGGCAATATCGGCAACCGATGCAGCCATCTGCTTGAGGCGGTCGATGTATTGCACCAGCGAACGCACCTCGTTCAGCAACTCTTCGCCAACACTGGCCGTGGTTTTCAGCGACTGGCTGACTTCCAGCAGCCTGGCTTCGCTGGTACCGAAAATGCCCGCCAGATCGGACGGTTGCCCCGGCCGATGGCCGGTCAGCGCAGCCGCATTGACCATACCGAGCCGCTCGACAATCGAACCGAACTGCACAGCCAGCCGGTTCACCGACTGGTTACCGATATCCTTGCTGGTCTCGATCTGTTTCGACCACAGCGAAGTCACTTCGGATTCCATTTTCGCCAGGCCGGCAAAAAACTCCTGTTGTACCTGCCGGCTTTGCTGGCGCCCCTGCTGCAGCGCGGCATCCAGGTATTGCCGGCAGGCCTGCGCATCGCGCCGGCACAACAGCAATGCCGAGGTAACGCTCACCAGCGCAGTTGCCCCGGCCCATGCCAGCGCACTGCCACTGCCGCCGCCGACATACAACACGGCAGCGGCGCCGAACACGGCGGGCACAACGGCATGACGCCACCAGCCTTTTGCCTCATAGACTGAATCCAAACCCCACTCCTCCTGTCACGCGCCGCCGCTCGTTGCCGTCACCAGCAGCGAGCCCAGCATTTCGAATTCCTGATTCTTGTCGAGAAAATATTCCGCACCTAGCTCCTGGCAGCGCTTGCGATAGGGCTGAGAGCTGAAATTGGACAGAACGATCACCCGGATCGCCGGCAAATCGGCTTTGACATGGCGCAGCACCTCAATGCCATTGCCCTGCGCCAGTACGATGTCCAGAATCACCAACTGCGGACAGCACTGCCGGATTGCCCGGATCGCATCCTGCTGGCCGTCCGCCTCGCCAACGACTGTCCCGCCGCATTCGGCGACCGCCAGCCGCACACGTTCCCGTATCGCAGCTGAATCTTCCACCAGAAACACTTTCATCGCGTTTCCCCGCTATGGCCGTGATACGCATCATGCAGCCACGACGCCAGATTCAGTATCGGTGTGTCACTGATTTTTGCTGTAGGAAAAATGCCGGGAA
>CALMFQ010000090.1 GCA_937863215.1 uncultured Pseudomonadota bacterium | reverse complement strand
GAGATATTGATTCCCGGCTGGTTGAGAATGTTCAGGCAGGTATACAGCGATACCGTTTTGCCGGAGCCGGTCGGGCCGGTAACCAGCACCATGCCGTAGGGGCGGTTGACCGCCTTCAGTAGTGCCTGCTTCTGGTCGGGCTCGTAGCCGAGTGCATCGATCCCCAGCGTTGCCGACGATGGGTCCAGAATACGCATACAAATCTTTTCGCCGAACAGGGTCGGCAGGGTGCTGACACGAAAATCGATTGCGCGGCTGGCCGACAGGCGTAATTTCATCCGGCCATCCTGCGGTACGCGCCGTTCGGAAATATCCAGCCCGGAAATCACCTTGATCCGCGCCGCGATTTTTTCCTTGATGGCTAGTGGGGGTTGCCCGACTTCCTGCAGCACGCCATCGGTACGGTAGCGCACCCGGTAGAATTTCTCGTACGGCTCCAGGTGGATATCCGATGCGCCGCCATTGATCGCATCCAGCAACAGCTTCTGCACATAGCGTACGATCGGTGCGTCGTCGACCTCGGATGAAACTTCGACTCCACCTGCGCTGTCGCCGGATTCTTCGTCGCCCATTTCATCGAGGGCTATGTCGTCATCGGTCATCTTGTTCAGATTGGCGCCCGATGCTTCGACGGCTTTTTCGATGTAGCCACCCAGCTTGTTGTCTTCCACCACGACCGGATCGATCGCCAGGCTGGTCTGGAATTTGGCTTCTTCCAGTGCTGCCAGATTGGTCGGGTCGGACATTGCTACGTACAGCTTGTTGCCGCGTTTGTACAGCGGCAGTATGCGCCGGCCGACCATCAGCTTGTGGTCCAGCAGCTTGTGCGGAATGTTTGCCGGATCGACCACGGCCAGATCCATCAGCGGAAAACCGAACGTTTGCGCCGCAAATTCGGCGATCTGCACTGCCGGCATTTTCTTGCTGATAACCAGTTGCTGGACAAAGGTGATGCTGGCGCTGCCCGCCTGTTGGGCGACTGCATCAGCGTCGGCCTGTGCCAGTAGTTTGTTTTGCACCAGCGCTCTGGCCAGACCGGTGAGATTGGATGTGTTCAATTCCGCGACCTATGCAGTCAGAATGAAAATTGTGCAGCGGGAACTATCGGCATCGACGCAGATCGGCTTCCGGCGCGCGATAGCACGATGCTGCCAGGTTCCTGTTTGTTGGAACAGTTCAGTTTAGGAGGCTTTCTGCTGAAAGTAAATTTTGACCACGCGCACTTGCCGGTCCTGTGTCTGAACGATTTCCATCCGGTGACCGTTGATTTCCAGGCAGGTGCTGTCTTCCGGAATGTCCTGAAAATGCTCCAGGATCAATCCATTCAGTGTTTTCGGCCCATCCAGCTCAAAGCTGCAGCCCAGTTTGCGATTCAGGTCGCGCAACAAGGTCGCGCCTTCCACCAGGTAGCCAGCGTCATCCCGATTGATGGCGTGGCCGCGCTGGCTGGGCGAGCTGCTGGTAAATTCGCCGATGATTTCTTCGAGGATGTCCTCGATGGTTACCAGTCCCATCAGCTCACCGTATTCATCGACCACCAGGCCTTGGCGCCGCTGGCCTTCCTGAAAGTTCTGCAGCTGGGTAAACAACGGTGTGCCGGACGGGATGAAATAGGGCTCGCGCCAGATCGATTTGAGACTGTCTGCAGTGATTGCGTCGCGACTCAAGTGCAGCACCTTGCGCACATGGATCACGCCGAGAATGTTGTCGATACGCTCGGCGTAAACCGGCAGCCGCGTGTGGTGAGCGGTCGCCAGCTGTTCGTTGAGCTGTTCGTTGGGGGCCTGGATGTCGATGGCCTCGATCTGGTTGCGCGGCGTCATCACGTCGTCCACCGTGATGTTCTGCAGTTCGAACAGGTTGAGCAGGATGCTGTGGTGCTTCTTGTCGATGAAATTGCCCGCTTCGAGTACCAGAATGCGCAATTCCTCCGGGCTCAGCGGTGTGGCTTCGCCGTGATTGCCCTTGTGCAGCCGCATCAGTCGCAGCAGCCCGTTGACGAACAGGTTGACAAACCAAACGATAGGGTTGGCGATGCGCAGCAGGAAGGTCAGCGGATAGCTGGTGGTGACCGCCAGTTGCTCCGGATAGGTGGCTGCGATTACTTTTGGAGTGGCTTCGCTGAAAACCAGAATCGCGAATGTGACGGTAATGGTGGCAATGCCGAGTGCCAATTCGTCGTTGCCGATCAGGCGGAAGGTAATGACCGTGGCCAGCGATGCCGACGCTGCGTTGATCAGGCTGTTGCCCAGCAGCAGTACGCCCAGCAGTTTGTCGGTACGACTGAGCAACTGGGTGGCCAGCTCGGCACCGCGATGTCCTTGCTGTACCAGGTTTTTCAGCCGATAGCGGTTGACTGCCATCATCGCTGTTTCGGATGCGGAAAAAAATGCCGACAGCAGCAGGCATACCAGTAGCGACGCCAGCAGGGCGGATAAGGGGATCGAGTCCAATGGAGTGGCGGAAGATGAAGATAGGGGCAATCATCGGCAATTGGCTGCCGATGTCAAGTTACTGTCGATGCAGCAGCACTTCGAGAACGAATTTCGAGCCGATATAAGCCAGCAGCAGCAGGCTGAAACCTGACAGTGTCCAGCGTACTGCGGTGCGTCCGCGCCAGCCCAGCATTTGCCGTCCGGTCAGCAGTAGTGCGAACACCAGCCAGGCGATCAGGGTAAACAGGTTCTTGTGATTGAGCTGGAACGGCTTGTGAAAGATTTCCTCGGAAAACAGGATGCCGCTCGCCAGGGTGAGGGTCAGGAGCACGAATCCGGCGCCAAGCACCTTGAACAGCAGCGATTCCAGCCCCAGCAATGGCGGCAGATTGGCTGCGAGACTGTTATGGGTGTGCTGGTGCAGGCGTTTGTCGGCGACCGACATCAGTACTGCGATCAAGGCTGCAATGGTCAGCAGGCTGTAGGACAGGATTGCCGCCATGATATGGGCGCGAAACGCCGGCAACTCGGCGCCCTGAAAGCCGTGCAGCGTCGGCGTAAGTGCTCCGGCAAGCGTGGCCAGTGCGGCGGCCGGCAGTAGTAGGGGCTGAATTCCATCCAGCCGGTAATAGAAACTGCCGCTCCAGAAGATTGCGACCGATAGCCACAAGGTCAGCGACAGCGCGCTGCCGGCCGACAGCCCGAGTACGCTGCTTTGGGTAAAACCCTGAATCAGCAGCGCTCCGTGGCCGATCAACAGTGTCATCAGCGCGAACTGCTCCTCCCGCGGATGGGCCGGGCCGAGCGAACGCCAGCGGGTGCGCCAGAAGTGCCAGGCGAGACCACTGTAAGCAAGGGTAATGAGAAGGGACAGGGCTAACACGGTAATTTGTTGTAAAATCGCGACCTTCGGCCCAAGTCTACACCAAGCTGCGGCGTATGTCGCACAGCTTCTGGGCCTGATCGTTATTCAGCGAAAGCCAGCCATGTTCGAGAATCTTTCCAATCGCCTGTCGCATGTCGTCAAAACCCTGCGCGGCCATGCACGCCTGACCGAAGCCAATATCCAGGATGCCATGCGTGAAGTGCGCATGGCGCTGCTGGAGGCCGACGTGGCGTTGCCGGTAGTCAAGACCTTCGTTAACCAGGTCAAGGAACGCGCGCTGGGGCAGGAGGTGCTGAGCAGCCTGACGCCGGGTCAGGCGGTAATCGGTGTGGTGTACGAAGAGCTGCAGAAACTGATGGGCGAGCATAACGATGCGCTCAATCTGGCGGCGGTGCCGCCAGCGGTAATCCTGATGGCTGGCCTGCAGGGCTCAGGCAAGACCACTACCACCGGCAAACTGGCCAAATTCCTCAAGGAAAAGAACAAGAAGAAAGTCATGGTGGTGAGCTGTGACGTCTATCGCCCGGCGGCGATCGAACAGTTGAAAATGCTGGCGCAGCAACTGGAAGTCGAGTGGTTTCCTTCCGATGCCGGCCAGCAGCCGGTCGAGATTGCCAATGCAGCCATTGATTACGCCAAACGCCATTTCTTTGATGTGGTGATTGTCGATACCGCCGGCCGTCTGGCGATCGACGAGGCGATGATGGAAGAGATCAAGGCCTTGCACGCTTCGGTCAAGCCGGTCGAGACTTTGTTTGTCGTCGATGCGATGCAGGGGCAGGATGCGGTCAACGTCGCGCAGGCGTTCAGCGAAACCCTGCCGCTGACCGGTGTGGTGCTGACCAAGCTCGATGGCGATGCGCGCGGCGGTGCTGCGCTGTCGGTGCGGCATGTTACCGGCAAACCGATCAAATTCATCGGGGTCGGCGAAAAGCTGAACGGGCTTGAGCCGTTTCACCCGGAACGGATGGCTTCGCGGATTCTCGGCATGGGCGACGTACTGACGCTGATCGAGGACGCGCAGCGCTCCGTCGATATGGACCAGGCGCAGGAGATGGTCAAGAAGATGAAGTCCGGCAAGGGCTTCGATCTGGAGGACTTCAAACTACAGATACTGCAGATGAAAAAAATGGGCGGCCTGACATCGTTGCTCGACAAGTTGCCCGGCAACATCAGCCAGATGGCGCAAGGCCAGGTGGACGACAAGCTGGTGAATCGTATCGAGGGCATTATCAATTCGATGACGCCGGAGGAGCGCGCCAAGCCAGAGCTGATCAAGGCTTCGCGCAAGCGCCGCATTGCCGCCGGCTCCGGGGTTTCGGTGCAGGAGGTCAACAAGCTGTTGAATCAGTTTGAGCAGACGCAGAAGGTGATGAAACAGTTTACCAAAGGCGGCATCGGCAAGCTGATGCGTGGCATGAAGGGAATGTTTCCCGGAATGTGAGCGGCGGTCGGGCGCGCCGCCTGCCGGTAACGGCACGCAACGCGCTCTTTTTTCTTGTCAATTTTGTCAAGGCTAGCGTAAAATCGCGGTCTTTTTTCCGATTTTGTTCAGATAGGCATAGTCATGGTCGTTATTCGTCTTTCCCGCGGTGGCTCCAAAAACCGTCCGTTCTTCAACGTAGTCGTTGCAGATTCCCGTTGCCGTCGTGATGGTCGTTTCATCGAGCGTATCGGCTTCTACAACCCGGTAGCCAAAGAAGGTGCCGAAGGCTTCCGTATCGCTCAGGATCGCGTTGCCTACTGGACTGGTACCGGCGCTCAGGTTTCCGAGTCGGTTGCCCGTCTGCTGAAAAGCAACAAGGCTGCGTAAGCACATTGTCGCCTGAAGACATCGTCGTGATGGGGCAGATCGGTGCCCCGTTTGGCGTCAAGGGTTGGGTAAAGATTTTTGCCGATACCGAACACCCGGACAGCCTGTTCGACTACCCGGTCTGGTATATCGAAACCCCCAAGGGTTGGCAGGCGTTCGAGATCGAGAATGCCGAGTTGCACACCAAGAATCTGGTGGCCAAGCTGGCGGGTATCGATGATCGCAATCTGGCCGAAACCTTCCGCAATCGCAAGCTAGGCGTTCCACGCAGCGCAATGCCGGAGCCGGAAGAGGGCGAATATTACTGGTCCGATCTGGTTGGCTTGCGTGTGCTCAATCTGGCGGGAGAGCCGCTGGGGCAAGTGCGCGAGCTGATGGATACCGGCGCCAACGATGTGTTGGTGGTTGCGGATGGTACTATCGAGCGCTTGCTGCCGTTTGTCGATGCCGTGGTGAAAACCGTGGATATTGCGGCTGGCACGATTAGCGTCGACTGGGGGCTGGATTATTGATGCGGTTTGACATCGTCACGCTATTCGCGCCGATGTTCGATGCCATTACCCAGCATGGCGTTTCGCGTCGGGCGGTGGAGCGGGGCATTGTCGGGTTGCAGTGCTGGAATCCGCGCGATTTCGCCTGCGACAATTATCGCACTGTCGATGATCGTCCCTACGGTGGCGGCCCAGGCATGGTGATGTTGGCCGAGCCACTGGAAAAGGCGCTACAGTCTGCCAGGCGGGCTCAGCTTGATGCTGGTGTTGCGACACCCAAGGTGATTTACCTGTCGCCGCAAGGGCGGATGCTGGATCATCGGCTGGTGATGCAGTTAAGCGCCGAGCCCGGGCTGATCCTGCTGACAGGGCGCTATGAAGGTGTCGATGAAAGGCTCATTGCTCGTCAGGTCGATATGGAAGTATCGATCGGCGATTATGTGCTGTCCGGCGGCGAGTTGGGAGCGATGGTGCTGATCGATGCGGTAGTGCGCCAGTTACCGGGTGTGTTGAACGACGCGGGGTCGGCAGAGCAGGATTCGTTTGTCGACGGCTTGCTGGATTGCCCGCATTACACGCGGCCGGAAGTGTATGAAGATCTACGGGTGCCGGATGTGCTGTTGTCCGGCAACCATGCAGAAATCAACCGTTGGCGGTTGAAACAGGCGCTGGGCCGTACCTGGC
>CALMFQ010000089.1 GCA_937863215.1 uncultured Pseudomonadota bacterium | reverse complement strand
CGCCGTTATCCCGCAGTAACATTGAAAAGTGGCGTCGAGTATGTGGATGTGGGCAGGGCGGCAACGGCTGCCAGCTTGGCCGGGGCCATCTACTGGCTGGCGCGGCAGCTGCAAAAGGCTGGCAATGCCGATATCGTCGAACGTTGCCTGGCGCTGGCACAGCAAAACCCGGCGCTGGCGGCCGGCCTGTGGCTGGCGGATAGCTTTGCGTTCAAGCAACACACCGATGCCGGCATTCTGCAGTTACAGCAGTTCATCGATGACCACTACGCCGAAGAATTCACGCTGGCCGATCTGGCTGGCGAGTTCGGTTTCAGCGAAAGCAGCCTGAAGCGCCGATTCCGTCAGGCGGCCGGATTGCCGGTCAACAAATATTGCCAGTTGGTGCGCATGGCGCGGATGAAATACCTGCTGCTGCAGAGCAATCTGACAGTCGATACCATTTGCTTCGATATTGGCTATGCTGACCCAAGGTTTGCGCGCAGATTGTTTGTGGCGCAGACCGGATGTTCGCCCAGGGAATTCCGCCAGCGCAACCGGGTGGATGCGGAAGCCGGCAGCGCCAGCGAATTTTTGTAACAAAACACTTGTCGAAAAAAACAAAAGCAGACACAATGAAATTGTGCAGTGCAGCAATGGATGCCGGTGACATCGAGCCGCTCCGTTCGCTGGCAGGTGCGTCTGGCGGCCGCGCACGGCGCATCGGCAGTATCGGCAGTAATCCCGCAGTTAATGATGTTTGAAGTGATTCGATAACAATCGTTTTGGCTACATCTGATCCTAAGGAGAATTACCATGGCACGGCTTGATACCTTCCGCAAAATCCGCACCGTCGGCGACCTGAAAGCCGTTCTGGAGGCTTTCCCCGACGACGTCGAAGTGCAGATCCACTTTACCCCGATGCAAGGCGAGATGACTTTTGCCGGCCAGATCGACGTCAACAGCATCGTGCATCAGGAAGCCGACAGCAGCGGTGAGAAATTCGTCGTCATCGACGTAACCCAGACTTTCGGCGACAAATTCCGCGAATTCAGCATCATGTAAGCCGGCTGAATTGAAAAGCAAAACGGCGCAGGCAATTGCGCCGTTTTGTTTTTGTGCCGCCGTTGTCAGCTGCCCAGCCCGCTGACCTGTCGTGCCAGGTATTGCGCGTAGTTGTCGGTCATGCCGCCGATGAAATCCAGTACCCGCATGTAGGCCTGATAGTGGCTCCAGTCGCGCTGCGGCACGCTGTATTCCATCAGGTCGAGAATGCGTTTGCTGCGGAACGACTGGCGTTCGCTGCTGATCAACTGGTGCACTGCGTTGAGGAAGGCGTCGAGCAATACATCCAGTGTGCTGTGGGCGCCGACTTCGACTTCGACCTTGCGCCGGTCGTTGAAAATCTGCTCGCGTGCCAGGGTTTTGGCGCTGACGATACTATCGACGATATGGCTCGGACAGGCGCGCAGGATGTCGCCGCTGAATTCACCCGCCAGCAGTTCGTCGTGTTGCGCGACAAAAGCATCGGCCACCGCGTTGACGGCTTTCTGGATCGCCTTGCCGCGCAGCAGCGAAATCTTGCGCCGCACCGTTGGCGCTTCCGCCAGTTCCTCGCGCAGCATGGGTGAATCGCCGGCCAGGGTGAGGAAAATCGGTTCTACCTGCAGGTATTTCAGCAGGCCGATCTCGATGCCGTCTTCCAGGTCCAGTACCGCATAACAGATGTCGTCGGCGGCTTCCATCAGGTACGACAGCGGATGGCGTGCCCATTTGCCCGGCGCGAGTTGCGGCAGTCCCAGCTCGTCGGCAATGCGCTGCAGATGCTGCTTTTCCGCCTGGTAGCAGGAGAATTTCTCCTTCTCGCCGGCGTGTTCCACCGTCCACGGGTATTTCAGCAGCGCGCCGAGGGTGGAGTAGGTGAGGCGCAGGCCGCCGTTGTAGCGGTGATTTTCCAGCTGGGTGATGACACGGAAACCCTGCGCGTTGCCTTCAAACGTCTGCAAATCCAGTTGTTGCAGTTCGCTCAGCGGCTGCAGCAGATAGGCATGCTGCGGCTGGCGGAACCAGTCGCGGATCGCGTATTCGCCGGCGTGGCCGAACGGCGGATTACCAATGTCGTGCGCCAGACACGCCGCCTGCACAATCGCACCGATATCGGCCGGGCTGACATGCGCCGGCAGCCTGGCCGCAATGCGTTCGCCGACCATGTGGCCGAGGCTGCGGCCGACGCTGCCGACTTCGATACTGTGCGTCAGCCGGGTATGCACATGGTCGTTTTCCGACATCGGGTGTACCTGGGTCTTGCGCCCAAGGCGGCGGAATGCGCTGGAGAACACGATCCGGTCGTGATCCTTGTGAAAATCGGTGCGACCCAGTTCGTGGATCGCCGGGTGCGGGTTGCTCAGCCGGTTGGCCGACAGCAGTTGTTGCCAGTTCATTGTGGCGCTCTACAGGGGCGGGAATGCTGCGGCCGATTGCACCAGAAACGGCCCTGGCTGGCAAGCTGCAAGCCAAATGTAAATAAAGCTTGCACTCCGGCTCTTGATTGCAACTTGTCCTGCCCCAATCTGTCTGCTTCATGTCAACCGCCGCGGTGCCCGTTCATGCTGCTTTCAGCGTTGGCAGGGCAGAATCCGGCGCTGCGCAAAAGCCCATTTCAATACAGATACCAGTCTCTATGCGAATGTGTTTTTCATCATCACCATCTGGAGCCCATCATGTACACAGGAACCAGTGCGGCGGGCGATCCGCTGTTACCCGATCTGGTCATCGAGCCCGTGCCGGCAAAGCGTGTGCCCGGTAACTATGTCTTGCTGAAATTCATTGCCGGCAGCAGCGAAAGCCAGCGGCAGAAAGTCTGGAGCATGGTCAAGAGCCGCTTCGACTGGGCGGTGCGCAAGGCCGATGCCATCCGCGTCAGTGGTGTGACGCTGGCCGAGGCGCTGACGCTGGATACGCTGTTTGGCCACGTCTGCCGGCTGGAAGCGCACGTCGCAACCTGAGCTGCAGCTGTGCTGCAAACAAAACGGCCGGGGATGCCCGGCCGTTGTTGTTTTGCACCTACGGTTTTCAGAGGCTGTGCACGATCTTGCTGCGCGGCCCCGATCGGGGCTCATGCGCTGCTCTTCGCCCCGCTGAGGGCTGCTCGCGATAGATCGTGAACCGCCTGTTACTGTTCGACCACCGGCACGATCAGGATTTCCACGCGGCGGTTCTGCGCGCGGCCGGCTTCGGTCTTGTTGTCGCCGATCGGCTGGTTTTTGCCGCGGCCATAGGCTGCCAGACGCTGCTGGGCCACCTGGCGGGTCAGCATGTAATCCACCACCGCCTGCGCACGGCGCTCGGACAGGGTCTGATTTGCCGCATCGGAGCCGACGCTGTCGGTGTGGCCGGTAATGGTCAGCTCGGTCTTGCCATAGGTGTTGAGCACCTTGGCGATCTTGTCCATCACCGGGTAGAAGCCACCCTTGAGCGAGTAGCTGTTGGTATCGAACGCGGTGGCACTGGTCATGGTAACCAGCAGGCTGTTGTCGGAATTCTTGTTGATGGTGATGCTGCCGTTGGCTACTTCCGGCGCCAGCACTTTTTCCAGATCCTTCTGCTGTTTGTCCATGTAGGTGCCGACCAGACCACCCGCCAGGCCGCCGCCGATGGCACCGATCAGCGCACCTTTGCCGCGGTTCTTGTGGTTGATCGCGGCGCCGGCAACGGCACCGCCGAGCACGCCGATCATCGCGCCGGCTTCGGCGTTGGTGTAGGGGCGCGAGCGGCCGTATTCGTCGGTGGCGCAACCGGCAACGCCGAGGGTGGCGATCAGTGCGCCGCAGACCAGAGTACGTTTTTGCATCGAAAATCCTTAATAAAAGCAGCGTAAACCGGCGAAGTTTAGCCGCCGCGCCTGCCGGCCGCAACTTGCGCTAATATCGGCGGTTTCGGATTTGTCCCGCATGCATGCCAGATAGCAATTACGCCAGCCCGTTCCAGTCCCACGCCGCCACCGAAGCGCTGGCCATTCTGCGTCTGGCCGGGCCGATGATCGTCGCGCAGCTGGCGCAGACCGGCATCGCTTTTGTCGATACGCTGATGGCCGGGCGGCTGTCGGCGGCCGATCTGGCGGCGGTATCGCTCGGTTCGAGCATCTGGCTGACCGTTTTCCTCAGCCTCGCCGGTGTGTTGATGGCGCTGGCGCCGCTGGTGTCGCAGGCGTTCGGTGCCGGCCGCAACCGGGAAATCGGCCCGCTGGTGCGCCAGGGGCTGTGGCTGGGCTTGCTGTTGGGCTGCATCACCTGCTGGCTGGTGCGCAGCGCCGGCCCGGTATTGCTGTTGTCCGGCGCGACGCCGGATGTGGCAGACAAAACGCAGCAGTTCCTCGCCGCGCTGGCGTGGGGCATGCCGCCACTGTTGCTGTATCGCGCGCTGTATCCATTTGCATCGGCGGTCGGCCGGACGCGGCCGATCATGTTCATCACCCTGGCGTCGCTGCTGCTGGCGATTCCGCTCAATTACATCTTCATCTACGGCAAGCTCGGCCTGCCGCAGCTCGGCGCCGAAGGCTGCGGCTGGGCCACGGCGATTTGTTGCTGGTTCAATTTTGTGGCGCTGGCGTGGCATTGCGCGCGCGACCGTTTCTTCCGCCAGTTCCAGGCGCTGCACCACTGGTCGTGGCCCGACTGGCCGACGCAGATGCGTCTGCTGCGGCTCGGGGTGCCGATCGGCATCAGTTATCTGGTCGAGATCAGCGCCTTCACCGTGGTCGCGCTGCTGCTGGCGCAACTGGGCGCGACGGTGGTGGCGGCGCACCAGATCACGCTGAATTTTTCCGCGATTGTCTACATGGTGCCGCAGACCATTTCGGTGGCGCTGACTGTGCGCGTTGGGCAGGCCGTCGGCGCCGGCAACGAGGCCGGTGCAGCCTATACCTGCAAGATCGGCCTGCAACTGGCGCTGGCATTTGCCTGCTGCACCGCAGTGGCGATCTGGTTCGGCGCCCCGTGGCTGGCCGGCCTGTACAGTAGCGACCCGCAGGTAGTGACGATGGCCGGCTCGCTGCTGTTGTTCGCCGCCGTTTACCAGCTGCCGGATGCGGCACAGGTGTGCTCGGCCGGTGCGTTGCGCGGCTACAGGATCACCAGCCTGCCGATGCTGATCCTGGTGCTGGCATTCTGGGGCGTGGCGGTGCCGCTCGGCTACCGGCTTGGCCTGCATGGCGTGCCGTGGCTGAACGCCGGCCAGCCGCTGGCCGCGGCCGGCTTCTGGGGCGCGCTGGTGCTGAGTCTGTTCCTGGTTGCCGTGCCGCTGCTGCTGTACCTGCGCCATGTGGTGCGTATCCGAAGCCGGAGCGGCACCGTATAATCGGCTTTTCTCCCGCCTCGTCCGTCATGCTGCAATCCAACGTCTCGCTCCAGCCGTACAACACCTTCGGCATCGCCGCCAATGCCCGTTATTTCGCCGTAATCGATTCGCTCGCCACGCTGCGCGCGGCGCTGGCCGATCCGGCGGTGCAGGGTCTGCCGTTGCTGGTGCTCGGCGGCGGCAGCAATCTGCTGTTCACCCGCGATTTCGATGGGCTGGTGCTGCAAATGCGGCTGAGCGGCAAGCGGGTGTTGCAGGACGACGGTGACAGTGTGCTGGTGCAGGCAATGGCCGGCGAAAACTGGCACAGTTTCGTGATGTGGACGCTGCAACAGGACTGGCAGGGGCTGGAGAATATGGCGCTGATCCCCGGCACTGTCGGCGCCGCACCGATCCAGAACATCGGCGCCTATGGCGTCGAACTCAAGGATTGCTTTGCCGCGCTCGAAGCGCTGGATCTGCACAGTGGCGAACTGGTAACGCTCGACAGCGCCGCCTGCCGCTTCGCCTACCGCGACAGCCTGTTCAAGCGCGCAGGGCAGGGGCGTTACCTGATCCTGTCGGTCAGCTTCCGCCTGCGCCGCAACGGTACGCCCAAACTCGACTACGGCGACATCCGCGCCGAACTGGCAGCGCAGGGAATCGGCGACATCACCCCGCAGGCGGTCGCCAACGCCGTCATCGCCATCCGCCAGCGCAAACTGCCCGACCCGGCGCAGATCGGCAATGCCGGCAGCTTCTTCAAAAACCCCTTGGTCGGCGCAGAGGCACTGGCACACATCCGCGCCGAATTCCCCAACGCCCCGGCTTACCCGCAAGCCGACGGCAGCAGCAAACTCGCCGCCGGCTGGCTGATCGAACAATGCGGCTGGAAAGGCCAAAGCCGCGGCCACGCCGGTGTCTACGAAAAACAGGCGCTGGTG
Organism: uncultured Pseudomonadota bacterium; assembly: GCA_937863215.1. GTDB lineage: Bacteria > Pseudomonadota > Gammaproteobacteria > Burkholderiales > SCOH01 > CALMFQ01. Next base: position 52 of record CALMFQ010000089.1, on the reverse strand, counting down.
CTGGTGAATCGCGGTGGCGCAACGGGCGCGGAGATTCTGGCGCTGGCGCGGG
>CALMFQ010000088.1 GCA_937863215.1 uncultured Pseudomonadota bacterium | reverse complement strand
TTCGATATCGATAAAGCCCATGCTGTCCAGATAGTTGCGGATCAGCATTGCCACGCGATAACGCAGGCGCATGTTTTTCTGCATTGCCGGGCGACGCAGGTCCAGTACGCGATGGGTCAGACGGGTATTTTCCGACAGGTTTTCGTCGTCCATCATGAACGGCGGCGTTTCCGACGGGTTCAACACTTCGATCTGTTTTGCCAGCACTTCAATCGCGCCGGAAATCAGGTTCTTGTTGACGGTGCCTTCCGGGCGGTTGCGCACCAGACCGCTGATCTGGATCACGAACTCGTTGCGCAGGCTGTCTGCGGTCTCGAATGCCTCTTTGGTATCCGGATCCACCACCACCTGCACCAGACCTTCACGGTCGCGCAGGTCGATGAAGATCACGCCGCCGTGGTCACGGCGACGATGCACCCAGCCTTGCAGGGTAACGGTTTGACCCAGGTATTGGGTATCGATGAGACCGCAGTAGTTTGTACGCATGATATTGATTCTGAATATGGTTTTTATGATTTAACGAAAGCCGGCCGCGCTGTGCGACCGGCTAGGGATGAATGTCCGAATGGTCCTGATAATATTTTTCCGGCGCCGGCGCCACCACGCCCATCGAGATGATGTATTTCAACGCATCGTCAACCGACATTTCCAGTTCGATCACGTCCTTTTTCGCCATCATCAGGAAAAAGCCGGAAGTCGGGTTCGGCGTGGTCGGCACATAAACGCTGACGAATTCGTCATGCAGATGCCGCGCCACTTCGCCGCCCGGTGTACCGGTCTGGAACGCGATGGTCCAGCTGCCCTGACGCGGATATTGTATCAGCAGTGCCTTGCGAAACGCCTCGCCGCTGCTGGAAAACAAGGTATCCGATACCTGCTTGACGCTGTAGTAGATCGACTTGACGATCGGAATCCGCGCCAGCACGCCTTCCCAGAAGCGCACCATGCGCTGGCCGAGAATATTGGCGGTGGCCAGTCCGGTCAGTAACACGATCAGGACGGTAAGGATCGCACCGATGCCGGGAACATGAAAGCCGAACAGCTGCCTCGGCTGCAGGCTGTGCGGCAGCAGCAACAGGCTTTGATCCATGGTGCCGATCAGCGCCTGCAGCACCCAGACGGTAATGCCCAGCGGCACCCAGATCAGCAGGCCGGTAATGAAATAACGCTTCATGTGCCTCTGTCTGCGCTCAATGGCAGGCACAGCTGCCGCCGCACGGCGTAGCAGCCGGCGCCGGCTCGGCCTTGGCCGGGCTGGCACTGCTGCCGCCCTTGAAGTCGGTTGCGTACCAGCCCGAGCCCTTGAGCTGGAAACCGGCGGCGGACAACTGCTTGCCGAACGTCGGCTGTTTGCATTCCGGGCATTCGGTCAACGGCGCATCGCTGATTTTCTGCAGCACTTCTTTCTGGTGGCCGCAGGCGGCACAGCGGTATTCGTAGATCGGCATCTTTCAATCTCCTTACAGGCAGAGCGCAACAAAACGCGCAAGTATAGCATCGGAAAGGCGTTTTCCGAGTTACCAATTCGCTGTTTCATATGGGGTCTGTCGCGGGCGAATCAACTGCCTCGCCGCTACTCTCGATCGACTGAGCAAAAAAGCGTGGAATCACGCTGGCGTCGCGGGTTTTCAGCATCGGCGGCAGGCTTTTCCAGATTTTCTTGCCATAGGGTTTGTCCACCAGCCGCGTATCGCAGATTATCAGCACTCCGCGGTCGGTTTCATCGCGAATCAGGCGGCCAGCTCCCTGCTTGAGCGTGATCGCAGCGCGCGGCAACTGGAATTCCATGAACGGATTGCGCCCGGCCTTGTTCATCTGCTCGACGCGCGCCGCCAGCACCGGGTCATCCGGCGGTGCGAACGGCAGCTTGTCGATCACCACCAACTGCAGCGCATCGCCGCGCACATCGACGCCTTCCCAGAAAGTCTGGCTCGCCACCAGCACCGCATGCGGCGAAGTACGGAATTTTTCCAGCAACTCGGTACGCGAGCCCTCGCCCTGCAGTAACAACGGGTAATCCAGCTGTTGCTCGTCGAATCTCCGCTTCGCCAGCTCGTAGGCCTCGCGCATCGCCCGCAGGCTGGTGAACAGCAGGAATGCCCTGCCCTGGCTGGCCAGCAATGCCGGCCATGCCTGCTCGACCACCGCCTGG
>CALMFQ010000087.1 GCA_937863215.1 uncultured Pseudomonadota bacterium | reverse complement strand
TGCACTTCTGGGCGCTGATCTTCACCTACATGTGGGCGGGTCCGCACCACCTGCATTACACCGCGTTGCCGGACTGGACTCAGTCGGTAGGCATGGTGTTCTCGCTGATTCTGCTGGCACCGAGCTGGGGCGGCATGATCAATGGCGTGATGACCCTGTCGGGCGCATGGCACAAGCTGCGTGACGATCCGATCCTGAAGTTCCTGGTGACTGCGCTGTCGTTCTACGGCATGTCGACCTTCGAAGGCCCGATGATGTCGATCAAATCGGTGAATGCGCTGTCGCACTACACCGACTGGACTGTCGGCCACGTTCACTCCGGCGCACTGGGCTGGGTGGCGATGATCTCGATCGGCTCGATCTACTACCTGATCCCGCGCATGTTCGGCCGCGAACAGATGCACAGCATCAAGCTGATCGAAACCCACTTCTGGATGGCAACACTGGGCGTGGTTCTGTACATCGCCTCGATGTGGATTTCCGGCGTGATGGAAGGCCTGATGTGGCGTGCGGTGAATGCCGACGGCACTCTGACCTACTCGTTCGCTGAAGTGGTAAAAGCCAAGTATCCGTACCTGACGATCCGTTTCCTCGGCGGCCTGCTGTTCCTGTCGGGCATGCTGGTAATGGCTTACAACGTGATCAAGACCGCTGCCCAGGGCAAAGCCGTAGAAGGCTCGATCCCGGCGCCGGTCGCACACGCCCACGCTTAAGAAGAAGGTGCTGTCATGAACGTGCAAAAAATGATTGAAGAAAACGTTGCAGCGCTGGTGGTATTCAGCCTGCTCGTGGTCAGTGTCGCCGGTCTGGTCGAGATCGTACCGTTGTTCTTCCAGAAATCGACTACCGAGCCGATCGCCGGTGTCAAGCCATACACCGCGCTGCAGCTGGCTGGCCGTGACATTTTTCTGCGTGAAGGCTGCTACGGCTGCCACTCGCAGATGATTCGTCCGTTCCGTGCCGAAACCGAACGTTATGGCCACTACTCGGTTGCCGGTGAGTCGGTTTACGACCACCCGTTCCAGTGGGGTTCCAAGCGTACCGGTCCGGACTTGGCCCGCGTTGGCGGTCGCTACTCCGACGACTGGCATCGTGTCCACCTGAACAATCCGCGTGATGTGGTACCGGAATCCAACATGCCGGCCTATCCGTGGCTGTCGCGCAACAAGGTCGATGCAGACATTTTGCCGACCAAGATGCAGGCGCTGCGTAAAGTTGGCGTGCCTTACACCGACGAAGACATCAAAGGCGCGGTTGAGGCAGCCCAGGGCAAGACCGAGCAGGATGCGTTGATCGCCTACCTGCAAGGTTTGGGTCTGGCACTGAAAAACGTGAGGTAATCCACTATGACGCTGACCGATGCACGTGTATTTGTCACGGTAATTTCGTTTATCTGCTTCATTGGCATCTTGTTCTGGGCTTTCAGCAGCCACCGCAAGAAAGCATTCGATGAAGCGGCGATGCTTCCCTTTACTGATGATGAGCCGCACAGCGGCAACAGCCAGTCGGTCAGCCAGCACGGAGCACAACAATGAGTGATTTTGTCAGCAGTTTCTGGAGTGTATGGATCACGGTTATCGTGATCGGTGGCATTGTTGGCCTGGCAATTCTGCTCGTTTCGCAAAAAAGCAAACGAGTCGAGCCCGGTGAACAGGTCGAAACCATGGGCCATGTATGGGACGGGGATCTGGAAGAGTACAACAACCCGATGCCACGCTGGTGGATGGGTCTGTTCTGGCTTACCCTGCTGTTCGGCGCTGCGTATCTGGTCGCCTATCCGGGACTGGGTACCTACAAGGGCTTGTTCAACTGGACTTCGGTTGGCGAGTACCAGGCCGAGCGCAGCAAGGCAGAAGCCAAGTACAAGGCAACTTACGACAAATTCCTGAAAATGGATATCAAGGCGGTAGCCGCCGATCAGGAAGCCAGGCAGATGGGGCAGCGGATGTTCCGCACCTATTGCATGCAGTGCCACGGCGCAGATGCAAAGGGCGCCAAAGGCTTCCCGAACCTGACCGACAGCGACTGGCTGTATGGTGGCGAGCCGGAGAAAATCCACGAAACCATCAGCAACGGCCGCAAGGGTGCAATGCCGGCATTCGGCGCGGCTTTCGGTGAAGAAGGCGTGCGTAACGTTGCCAACTATGTATTGTCGCTGTCGAACCTCAAGCACGACGAAGTTCGCGCCCAGCAAGGCAAGGAAACCTTCCAGACCGTGTGTGCCGCCTGCCACGGCGCCGAAGGCAAGGGCAACCAGGCAATCGGCGCACCTAACCTGACCGACAAGACCTGGCTGTATTCGGCTTCGCAGAACAATGCGACCATGATCGAGAAATCGATCATCGAGACCGTGACCAACGGCCGTACCGGTGTAATGCCGAACTGGAAAGAGTTCCTCGGCGATGCCAAGGTGCATCTGCTGGCCTCTTACGTGTACGGCCTGTCGCAGCAAGCCGCTGCGCCGGCAAGCAAGTAATTCTGCCGTACCCCGGCCGCACGGCTCGCCGTGCGGCTTTTTTCCGGCAGCGGGCTGACCACTGGTCGGCATGCTGCCGGGAATACCCAAACAAGCCGTTGTAACAGTTTTGCCTGTCTGCGACGTCTTGTTTAGCTATTCCAACCTGCACGGAGCCACTGCGCAACGGCCCCGTGCCCAGATTGCAAGGCACGCCGCATGAGTGACTCTCTGAAAAAGATTCCCGTCAAGGTCGTCAACAGCAAACAGCCTGACAGCAACGAAGTCTCCCTCTACGAAGTCAGCAAAAAACTTTACCCGCGCCACGTCACCGGCCTGTTCGCCAACTGGCGCATCGCCACGGTGATCATCACCCAGCTGGTGTTCTACGGTGGCCCGTGGCTGCAATGGAACGGGCGCCAGGCAATCCTGTTCGACGTACTCAACCGCAAGTTCTACATTTTCGGCCTGGTGCTGTGGCCACAGGATTTTGCCCTGCTCGCCGCACTACTGATGTTGTGCGCATTCGGCCTGTTCTGGTGGACCGCAATCGCCGGCCGCCTGTGGTGCGGATTTGCCTGCCCGCAAACGGTGTATACGGAAATATTCCTCTGGATCGAACACTGGATCGAAGGTGACCGGCCGAAACGCATGAAACTGGACGAAGCGCCGATGTCGCTGAACAAGTTGCGTATCAAGGGCACCAAACAACTCCTGTGGATCGCGCTGTCGTTCTGGACCGGCTTTACCTTTGTCGGCTTTTTTACTCCGGTTCATCTGCTCTGGAACGAATTGCTGGCATTCGCCATGGGGCCATGGGAAACATTCTGGGTAGTATTTTACGGCTTCGCCACTTACGGCAATGCCGGCTACATGCGTGAGCAGGTATGCAAATACATGTGCCCGTATGCCCGCTTCCAGAGCGCAATGTTCGACCCGGACACACTGGTCATTTCCTATGACGCCAAACGCGGCGACCCGCGCGGCTCGCGCCGCAAAGGCAGCGATTATCGCGCTGAGGGGCTGGGCGATTGCGTCAACTGCGGCATCTGCGTGCAGGTCTGCCCTACAGGCATCGATATTCGCGACGGTCTGCAATATGAGTGCATCGGCTGTGCCGCGTGTATCGACGCCTGCGATCAGGTGATGGAAAAAATGGATTATCCGAAAGGCCTGATCCGCTACACCACCGAAAACGCGCTCAACGGCACATACACTGAAGACCAGTTCCTGTCGCGCCTGCTGCGCCCGCGTGTTGTGCTTTACACCGCGATCCTGCTGGTTACCGCCGGCGCAATGATCGCCACACTGGCGCTGCGAACACCGATCAGGATCGATGTCATTCGCGACCGCACTACACTGGTCAAGGAAACCGACGATGGCTGGTTGGAAAACCTTTACCAGTTGCAGATCATCAACACCGACGAACGCAGCCATGATTTCAGCATCAGCGTTGATGGCCTGCCGGGAATCAAACTGGTGCCAGCGGCAAAAATCACCGTTCCTGCAGCCAGCACACATGAAGTGTCGGTAGCAGTTCAGGTCGAACCGCAAAATGCCCCAAGCGGCAGCAGCAAGATCAATTTCCGCCTGACCGCGACCGATACCCGGGGATTGGCTACCGAAGCCAGATCCAGTTTCATCGGCATGCGTAAATGACAAGGAAGCAAACCATGCACGCGCCAGCACAGAATCGGCCATGGTACCGCTACAAAGGCCCGTGGCTGCTGATGGCCGGCCCGGCAATCGTGGTTGTCGCCGGCGTCACAACGGCAATCATCGCCACACGCAATGCCGACGACTTGGTTGCCGACGACTATTACAAGCGCGGTAAAGTGGTCAACATGGACCTGAAACGTCAGACCAACGCCGAAGCATTGGGGCTGACCGCCACCTTGCTGCTCGGCGACAACCAGCGCAGCCTGCGTCTGCAACTCACTGGCAACAGCCAGTTCGCACCGCCAAAACAACTGCTGCTGAATCTGATTCACCCCACTCGCGCCGACCAGGATCAGCTATTGCAGCTGACGCTCGGTGGCGACAACTACTATCAAGGCGCAGCCAAAGCACCGCTGCTGGGGCGCTGGCATGTCAGCATAGAAGACCTGAGCAAGCAGTGGCGCTTGACGGACACATGGCGCCTGGACAAGGACAATGCCCTGCAATTGAGTGCACGCAAGAATACGGCGAACCAACAACAACCAATGCCACCGCCCCGTGTCGGTGGCAGCATCAGCACAAGATAAAAACGAAAAAGCCCTGAATGTTCAGGGCTTTTTCGTTGACTCTGGCGGAGGCGGTGAGATTCGAACTCACGGAGGGCGTAAACCCTCGTCGGTTTTCAAGACCGGTGCATTAAACCACTCTGCCACACCTCCGGATTTGTAGCGCGGAACTCGTTCGCGGGCTGTTTTACAGCAGGCGGCATATTAAACCTAATCTCCGGTTTTAGCCAGCAGGGCTCCTTGCGCACCAGCAGAGCTCCGCGAGCAAATAACTGTCGGCAATTGCTTCTTGAAGAGGGTGAATCCGATGCCTGCGATTGTGCGGCAGCACTTGCCATATTGAAACTTTTGCCGCATTTGCTTAGTCTTAGCGGATGTATCAACTCTGGAGTCAATACCGACCATGGAATCACGTCTGAACAATGCCTACCCCCAATCGGACCTGCTTGTTGCAGAGCGCAATCGGGTTCTGAAAAACACTTACTGGCTGCTGGGCTTGTCGATGCTGCCAACGGTGATGGGAGCAATAATCGGCGTCCAGATGAATTTTGCCGCACTGTTTGCCAGCAGCCCGTTGATGGCGTTCCTGCTGTTCTTTGCCGGCGCTTTTGGTTTCATGTGGGCCATCGGCCGCAACCGGGACAGCAGCGCAGGAGTCGTGTGGTTGCTGCTATTCACGTTGTTCATGGGGCTGATGCTGTCGGTGTCGTTGTCGGCAGCACTACACTTCCGCAATGGCGGTACGCTGATCGCAATGGCAGCGGGGGGAACCGGGTTAATTTTCTTCAGCCTGGCGACAGTCGCAACCGTTACCAAGAAGGATTTCTCCTTCATGGGGAAATTCCTGTTTATTGGCCTCATTCTGTTGCTGGTAGCCTCGCTGGCCAATGCTTTCTTCGCCATCCCGGCTCTGGCACTGACCATTTCGGCAATTGCGGTACTGCTGTTCTCGGCTTACATCCTGTACGACGTGAGCAATATCGTGAATGGCGGGGAAACCAATTACGTCATGGCAACACTACAGATTTATCTCGACATTTATAATCTGTTCGCGAATCTGCTGAATTTGCTGATGGCATTCAGCGGCGAACGCGACTGAAGATAGACGCAACAACATTTCAGGCAGCGGTACACCGCTGCCTTTTTATTTTTGCTCCCTCCCCTTTTACGAATTGAGCCCCCGTACCATGCCAATACAGGATGATCTGTCCCTGATCGAGATTCGCGTGCTCGGCGTACTGTCCGAGAAACAGAAGACGGTTCCGGATACCTATCCGCTTAGCCTGAACGCACTGGTTGCCGGCTGTAACCAGAAAACCAGCCGTGATCCAGTCATGGATATAAGCGAAGCCGAAGCAGCCGGCGCGATCGATAGCCTGCGCCATCATTCACTGATAGTAGAAACCAGCGGCGGCAGAGTTGCCCGGTATGGGCACAATATCGAGCGTAGCCTGCAAATTCCCAGTCAGTCGGTGGCCATTCTTACCGTATTGATGCTGCGTGGCCCGCAGACAGCAGGTGAATTGCGGCTGAACTGTGAGCGCATGCATCGCTTTGCCGACATCTCAGCCGTTGAAGCGTTCCTGCATGAACTACGCGACCGCGCAGAAAAACCTTTGGTTGAAGAACTGCCACGCCAGCCGGGGGCGCGCGAGAACCGCTGGACCCATACGCTGTCGGCTGAATTGCTGGCTGCCTATCGCCAACCGGGGGCTCAAGATAGAGTTACAACCGTAGAAGCAAGGCATGGCGACATTACCGAACTGCGCCTTGAGCTGGACAGCCTTAAAGCCGAAGTTGCCGAGTTAAGGCTACTGGTAAACGATCTGCTGGCGCAGCAGTAGAGCAACAAGATTTACTAATTGCTAATATATTGATTAACAATACTGATAATAGCTATAACGAAAATGTGACGTGGTCAGCCAGTGGCTTTTCCTGTGAGGAGAGAACATGGGTGCAAATATAGATTTCGGCCTGATTCACCAGACTTTTTTCTTCATTCGCCACGGTCAGACCGATTGGAACCGCAACAAGATTGCCATGGGGCAAGCCGACGTACCGCTGAACGAGCAAGGCATGGCTGAAGCTTGTCTGGCAGCCGAGCAACTGGCGGAATGCGGCATACAGAAGATATTCCACAGTCCGTTGCAGCGAGCCGCAAGCACGGCAAACATCATAGGCGAATTGCTGCACCTTCCCTGCCAGCCAATAGATGCACTAAGCCAATGTAATTGGGGAACAATGCAAGGCCAGCCGCGAGGCGACGAATCGTGGCGCATGGCTTGGCGCCGTGGGGAAATACACATTAACGGAGCGGAAAGCTTTAACGAATTTGCCCATCGGGTATGCAGCGGCGTCAATGAAGCCCTGACACATGGCAAACCCATACTGATTGTTGCTCACGGAGCAACATATGCTGCGATTCAGCGTACGATTGGCTTGACCGACCGGGAGATGCAGAATTGTGCCCCACTGCAATATCACCCCCCTGAACAAGCGGGGATGCAATGGCGCTTGACGGAGTTAGCAGTTCTGACCGACTAGCGGACAGAAATACTGGGTTAAGCACTACGGAAGCACTGATTTATTGGCTGCGCGGGCAAATTGCTGCGTACCAAAGGCAGGCAATTCGCTAAGCAAGCTTCGCTTGCCAAGCTCGGTTGCACTC
>CALMFQ010000086.1 GCA_937863215.1 uncultured Pseudomonadota bacterium | reverse complement strand
GCACGCCAATGGCGGCCACTTCCTTGACGTCGGGGTGCATGGCGATCACGTCTTCGATTTCGTTCGGATAGACGTTGAAGCCGGACACCAGGATCATGTCCTTCTTGCGGTCTACCAGCTTGAAGAAGCCATCCGGAGTCACAATGGCCATATCGCCGGTAGCCAGCCAGCCATCGCCCTTCAGTACTTTGGCCGATTCGTCCGGACGCTGCCAGTAGCCCTTCATCACTTGCGGGCCGCGTACCCACAGTTCGCCCGGCTCGCCCATCGGCACTTCGTTGCCGGCTTCATCGCGCACCGAGCATTCGGTGGACGGAACCGGCAGGCCGATTGCACCGTTGTACTCTTTCAGGTCCATCGGGTTGATACACGCTGCTGGCGAGGTCTCGGTCAGACCGTAGGCTTCGATCAGCGGTACGCCGGTAACCTGCTTCCATTTTTCCGCTACCGCGCGTTGTACTGCCATGCCGCCACCCAGCACCATTTTCCAGGTACTGAAATCGATTTTGCCGAAATCGGCGTTGTTCAGCAGTGCATTGAACAGTGTGTTCACGCCGGTCATGCAGGTCACCGGATATTTCTGCAGTTCCTTGACGAAGCCCGGAATGTCGCGCGGGTTGGTGATCAGGATGTTGAGGCCGCCGATTTCAGTGAATACCATGCAGTTCGCGGTCAACGAGAAGATATGGTACAGCGGCAGGGCGGTGATGATGATTTCCTGCCCTTCGCGCACTACCGGTTTCAGCCATGCATGCGCCTGCATCATGTTGGCGATGATATTGCGGTTGGTCAGCATTGCACCCTTGGATACACCGGTGGTACCGCCAGTGTATTGCAGGAAGGCAATATCTTCGTGGCCGATCTGTACCGGGTTCATCTTCAGGCGGCTGCCCTGGGTCAGTGTGTCGTTGAAGCGTACGGTGCTCTGGATCGACCAGGCCGGCACCATTTTCTTCACGTGCTTGACCACCATATTGACGATCAGCGATTTGGGGAAGCCGAGCATGTCGCCGATCTGGGTGGTGATCACGGTCTTGATCGGCGTGTTTTTCAGCACATCCTGCAGCGTGATGGCGAAGTTCTCCAGAATCACGATTGCCGCTGCACCGGAGTCCTTGAGCTGGTGTTCCAGTTCACGCGGGGTATAGAGCGGATTGACGTTAACCACGGTCAGCCCGGCGCGCAGAATGCCGAATACCGCAATTGGATATTGCAGCAGATTCGGCATCATCACCGCAACGCGGTCGCCTTTTTTCAGGCCGAGCTTGTTTTGCAGGTAAGCGGCAAAATCACGCGTCAGCTTGTCCAGCTCACGGTAGGTGATGATCTTGTCCATGCAGGCAAATGCCGGACGATCGGCATATTTGCCGACGCTTTTCTCGAAAACTTCCGCAACCGATTTGTACTCGTTGACATTGACTTCGGCTGGAACGCCTGGCTGGTAATTTTTTAACCAGATTTTTTCCATGTTTGTACTTCTCCCAAAAACCTGTGCGTGTAATTGACTGCTATCGAACCAATGATAACAGTTCGGATGGTATATGCCAATGGAATGGATTGGCCTGGGTTCTGCATTGGAGGGCGCCTTTGACGTGCGGTTTGGTTTTTGTTGGTGCACGCGGCTAAACGGTAATTTACTCGAAATGGCGCAGAACGCAAATATTTGCCGGGAAAAAGCCATTACATATCCACGTCTTCCCAAGTGACAGGAATTGCTCGCCGGATAGCGTGGGCACCGCATCTGTGTTGTATCTTGAGGTTCGCTTTTCATTGCTACTCTGGTACAATCGCAGAATTTGATTGGATGGGCTTCGGGCCCATTTTTTATTTTCGGGGCTGGATGCTGAATGGATTTGCGCAATTTGCTGGAATCGACACTCGCCGGGCTGGGTTACGAGTTGGTTGATCTGGAGCTGGCCCGTGGCGGCCTGATGCGCCTTTTCATCGACTCTCCGCAGGGCATTACGGTCGAGGACTGTGTCAAGGTAAGCAATCATCTGACGCGCCTGTTCATGGTCGAAAGTGTCGATTACGAGCGGCTGGAGGTTTCGTCGCCGGGCCTGGATCGTCCGCTGACACGTGAAGCCGACTTCAGCCGGTTTGCCGGGCAAACCGTCAAACTCAAGCTGCGCCTGCCACAAGATGGCGCGCGCCGGATCGCCGGGGTGCTGAAAGGCCTGTCCGGTGACGTGGTGCAGGTGGAAGTCGATGGCGGCAAGCTGGTGGAAGTACCGCTTGCCAACCTGGACAAGGCGCGCCTCGATCCCAAGTTTTAAATTCGATTGTTCCGGCTCGGCCTGTGCCGGAACGGTCCAGAGTTTTTTAGTATCGACAAATCAGGAAATGACGGACGGCTGCCGATACTGCAGTCGCCGAATATTGGTGGAGGTTCATACACAAATGAGTCGCGAAATACTGCTGCTGGTTGATGCGCTGGCGCGTGAAAAAAACGTGGACAAGGATGTTGTCTTCGGGGCGCTGGAACTTGCGCTTGCCTCCGCGACCAAGAAGCGCTTCGGTCACGATGAGGTGGATGTGCGAGTGTCGATTGATCGCCACAGCGGCAATCATTCCAGCTTCCGGCGCTGGGAAGTGGTAGCGGACGACGACCATGAGTTCCCGAGCCGCCAGATCGCCATTACCGATGCCGATGAGCATGGTGAAAATCTGCAGATTGGCGACTTCGTCGAGGAAGAGCTGGAATCCATCGAATTCGGTCGTATCGGTGCACAGACTGCAAAGCAGGTGATCCTGCAGCGCATTCGCGACGCCGAGCGCGAACAGATTCTCAACGATTTTCTTGAGCGCAAGGAACACATGGTGTCCGGCGTCATCAAGCGGATCGAACGTGGCAACGCGATTATCGAATGCGGCAAGCTGGAAGCCCTGTTGCCGCGCGAGCACATGATCCCGAAAGAAAATCTGCGCGTCGGTGATCGTGTCAAGGCGTTCCTGTTGCGTATCGATCGCGGTGGCCGCGGCCCGCAGCTGATCCTGTCGCGCACGGCACGTGAGTTCCTGGTCAAGCTGTTCGAGGCGGAAGTTCCGGAAATCGAAGACCAGATGATCGAAATCAAAGCCGCGGCGCGCGACCCGGGTTTGCGTGCCAAGATTGCGGTCAAGTCCAACGACCCTCGCATCGATCCGCAGGGTACCTGTATCGGCATGCGCGGTTCGCGTGTGCAGGCGGTAACCACCGAACTCGGTGGTGAGCGCGTCGATATCATCCTCTGGTCGCATGAGCCGGCGCAGTTCGTCATCAACGCACTGGCGCCGGCGGAAGTTACCAGTATCGTCATCGACGAAGACTCGCACAGCATGGACGTGGTGGTAGACGAGGAGCAGTTGGCTCCGGCAATCGGCCGTGGCGGGCAGAATGTGCGTCTGGCATCGGAGCTGACCGGTTGGGTGATCAACATCATGACCGTCGACGAAGCCGAGAAGAAGCACGAAGCCGAATATGAGGAAGTCCGTGCCTTGTTCATGCGGACGCTGGACATCGATGAGGACGTGGCAACCGTTCTGGTGCAGGAAGGTTTCGGCACGCTGGAAGAAGTGGCTTATGTGCCGCTGGCGGAAATGCTCGAAATCGACGGTTTTGCGGAAGACACCGTCAACGAGCTGCGCAGCCGTGCTCGCAATGCGCTGCTGACGCAGGCAATCGCCAAGGAAGAGGAAAAGGAATCCGACGCCGAAGGCCTGCTGAGCGTCGAAGGTGTGGATGCAGACATGGCGCACGTGCTGGTGAACAAGGGGGTTGCTACCCGCGATGATCTGGCCGATCTGGCGGTGGACGATCTGGTCGATATGACCGGCATCGATGCCGAGCGTGCCAAGAAACTGATCATGGCCGCCCGCGCGCACTGGTTCAAAGAGTAAGCCGCTAGCTGAGAAAATTTTAGGAGTCAGAATGGGACAAACGAACGTTCAACAGTTTGCCGGTGAGCTTGGAGTACAGCCGGATCTTTTGCTGGAACAGTTACGTGCGGCCGGCGTTGAGAAAAAGGCTCCGTCCGATTTGTTGACGGAGCAGGACAAGACACGTTTGCTGGATTATTTGCGCAAGATGCATGGTGGGTCGGATCAGAAGCAGAAGATCACGCTGACACGCCGCGAAACCTCCGAGATTCGCAAATCCGACGCGACCGGCAAGGCACGCACTATCCAGGTCGAGGTGCGCAAGAAGCGTGTTTTCGTCAAACGCGATCCGAGCGAGACCCCTGCCGAGCAGGCCGCCGAGACGCCGGCTGTTGCTGTGGAAGCCGAAGTGCCGGCGGCTGCGGTCGCAGTTGTCGAGGCACCGGTAGTGGTGCCGGAGCCGGTGGTGGTTGCCGCTCCGGAGCCGGAGCCCATTCCTGCCGAGCCTGAAGTAATCGAGGAAATTCTCGAGCCGGATCCGGTGGTAACGACTCCGTCGGTACGCCCGTCGGTAATCGATGAAAAAGAGCGCGCATTGCGTGAGGCCGAAGCGCGCAAGCACAGCGAATTGCAGAAGCGTCAGGCGGAAGAAGTCCGCTTGAAGCAGCAGCGTGAGGCCGATCGTCGCGCATCCGCCGAGGCGGCAGCAGCGGCAGCCACTGCTGCAGCGGCCAAGGCGCAACAGCCTGCTGCGGCGGAAAAGCCGGCAGCCAAGCCGGGTGACAAACCCGGTGATCGTGGCGATGCCAAGAAAGGCGGTCGTGGCGACAATGCGCGCGATGACAGCGGTAACAAGAAACGTCCTGGCGGCGGCCTGAAAACTCGCGGCGGCGATGCCGGCAGTGGCTGGCGCGCGGGTGGTAAAGGTAATCGCCACAAGGGCGGCGGCGATGCGCAGCACGCATTCCAGGCGCCGACCGAGCCGGTGGTCAAGGATGTGGTGATTCCGGAAACCATCACCGTGGCCGAACTGGCGCACAAGATGTCGGTCAAGGCCGCCGAAGTGATCAAGGTGCTGATGAAGATGGGCATGATGGTGACCATCAATCAGGTGCTGGATCAGGAAACGGCAATGATCGTCACCGAAGAGATGGGCCACAAGGCAGAAGCCGCCAAGGCGGACGATCCGGAAGCCTTCCTCGCCGATCATCAGGAGCTGGCTGTACTTGAAGAGACTCCACGCGCACCGGTCGTGACCGTGATGGGCCACGTCGATCACGGCAAGACCTCGCTGCTGGACTACATCCGGCGCAGCCGCGTTGCCAGCGGTGAGGCCGGTGGCATTACTCAGCATATTGGCGCGTATCACGTGGAAACCGATCGCGGCATGATCACCTTCCTCGATACCCCGGGCCACGAGGCGTTTACCGCCATGCGTGCCCGCGGTGCGAAAGTGACCGACCTGGTGGTGCTGGTGGTGGCAGCCGATGACGGCGTAATGCCGCAAACCATTGAGGCGATTCACCATGCCAAGGCAGCCGGTGTGCCGATCGTGGTTGCCGTCAATAAAATCGATAAGCAGGACGCTAATCCGGAGCGCATCCGCCAGGAACTGGTGGCGCAGGAGGTGGTGCCGGAAGATTGGGGTGGCGACGCCATGTTCGTGGATGTCTCGGCCAAGACCGGTAAAGGCGTTGACGATCTGCTGGAAGGCATCCTGCTGCAGGCCGAAGTACTGGAGTTGAAGGCGGCACCGCAGGCACCCGCCAAGGGGCTGGTGATCGAGGCGCGTCTCGACAAGGGGCGCGGTCCGGTGGCTACCGTGCTGGTACAGAACGGCACGCTGCGTCGCGGCGATGTGATTCTGGCCGGTGCTGCTTATGGCCGTGTACGGGCAATGCTGGACGAGAACGGCAAACCGATTGCCGAAGCCGGTCCGTCGATCCCGTGCGAAATCCAGGGCCTGGCCGATGTGCCGAATGCCGGCGAAGAAGTGCTGGTTCTGCACGATGAGAAAAAGGCGCGTGAAATTGCGCTGTTCCGTCAGGGCAAGTTCCGCGACACACTGCTGGCCAAGCGTCAGGCCGCCAAACTGGAAACCATGTTCCAGCAGATGGGCGAGGGCGAGGTGAAGAATCTGCCGCTGATCATCAAGGCCGACGTACAGGGTTCCTACGAAGCGCTGGCGCACAGCCTGCTGAAACTGTCGACCGACGAAGTACGTGTCAACATCATTCACAGCGGCGTGGGTGCGATTACCGAATCCGACGTTAACCTGGCGATTGCCTCGAGTGCGGTGATGATCGGCTTCAATACCCGTGCCGATGCCGGTGCGCGCCGCCTGATCGATGCCAACAGTGTCGACGTGCGTTACTACAACATCATCTACCAGGCTGTGGATGAGGTGAAGGCTGCACTGTCGGGCATGCTGGCGCCGGAGCGCAAGGAACAGGTGACCGGCATGGTCGAAGTACGCCAGGTATTCACTGTGTCCAAGGTCGGCACCATTGCCGGCTGTCTGGTACTCGAAGGCGTGGTACGTCGCCACTCGCGGGTTCGCCTGTTGCGTAACAATGTGGTGATTCACGACGGCGAGCTGGATTCGCTGAAGCGCTTCAAGGATGACGTGAAAGAAGTCAAGGGTGGCTTTGAATGCGGCCTGTCGGTGCGCAACTTCAACGATATCCAGGAAAAGGACCAGCTGGAAGTCTACGAAATCGTGGAAGTGGCGCGGACACTGTAAATCATGGCCAAAGACTATTCCCGTTCCGACCGGGTCGGCCAGCAGATCCTGCGCGAATTGCCGGATATCATCCGGCATGAGCTGAAGGACCCGCGTATTGGCATGCTCACATTTACCGGTGTGGATGTGACGCGCGACTATTCGCACGCCAAGGTGTATTTCACCGTGCTCGGCAGCGAAGAGCAACGCCGGGAAACCCTGCAGACGCTGGCACATGCGGCCGGCTTCCTGCGGGTACAACTGGGTCATCGCATCAAGCTGCGCACCATGCCGCTGCTGCATTTTTTCTACGACGAATCGGTCGAGCGCGGCATGCATCTGTCGAAGCTGATCGATGCGGCGGTTGCCGATCACGCACCGGATGCGGATGGCTCCGCGGACGCTGAAGAATAATCAGTTGCAACAGCAGAAACGTATCAAGCGGCCGGTATCGGGGGTATTGCTGCTCGACAAGCCCACCGGCTTTTCCAGTAATGGAGCGCTGCAGAAGGTCAAGTGGCTGTTTCAGGCAGAAAAGGCCGGACACACCGGTAATCTCGATCCGCTTGCGACCGGGCTGTTGCCGATCTGTCTCGGTGAGGCGACCAAGTTTTCGCAGACCCTGCTGGATGCAGACAAGGCGTATCTCGCTACGGTCAAACTGGGGGTAACGACCAGTTCGGGCGACAGCGACGGGGAAGTACTCGAAACCTTGCCGGTCGATGTCAGCCGCGAACGCTTGGAGCAGGTGTTGTGCGGGCTGCAGGGAACGATCAGCCAGGTTCCGCCGATGTATTCGGCGCTGAAACACCAGGGCAAGGCGCTTTACGAGTACGCGCGACAGGGCATCGACATCGAGCGCGAGGCGCGGCAGGTGCAGATATTTACCGTTACCCTGCTTGATTTTCGCGGCGATGTTGTCGATATTGCGGTGGATTGTAGCAAGGGCACCTATATCCGCGTGCTGGCGGAAGAGATTGGTCGGCAGTTGCATTGCGGTGCGCACCTGATCGGTCTGCGCCGTACCCGTACTGCGGGCTTTCACTTGCATGACGCGGTGACGATCGATGCGCTGGAGGCGATGACGCTGCAGCAGCGCGACCGCTTACTGCTAACTCCCGATTGCCTGCTGCAGGCTTTGCCGGCGTTGCAGATTGACGACACCGCCGCGCATTACTGGTGCAACGGCAATCCGGTGTGGCGGGCTCAATTGCCGCCGGCCGGTGAGTTTCGCGTTTATGACGGCGCCGACCGTTTTATCGGTCTTGGTTTTATCCAGCCGGACGGAAAGCTGGCACCGCGCAGAGTGGTCAAACCGGCACTGTCCGCCGGCAGCGAATGAATTCTGTCGATCCGATTGCATATCGGGTCGGCAATAATGAGCAGTTTGTTTGTACGTCAAGTCTGTCTTCGCCATCGACAACTTGAGCTAATACCTTGGCAAAAGGTACAATTAGCGTTTTTTCAGGATTTTGGAGATTTATTGATATGGCAATTACTACCGCCCAGAAAGCAGATATCGTTAAACAGTACGCACGTGGCGAAGCCGACACCGGTTCTCCGGAAGTTCAGGTTGCGCTGCTGACTGCTCGCATCAACGATCTGACCGGCCACTTCAAGAGCAATGCCAAAGACCATCACGGTCGTCGTGGCCTGCTGAGAATGGTTAGCCAGCGTCGCAGCCTGTTGAACTATCTGAAAGACAACGATCTGGATCGCTATCGCACTCTGATCGAACGTCTGGGCCTGCGCAAGTAATCAGCATCATCGGTTGCGGGTCCGGTGCTGTTGAGCATTTGGACCGTTCCGGCCCGCCACCATTGCATTTCGTTCTTTCGCGGCGCCAAGCCTGTTGCGGCGAAGCTCATTCCATTTCCCAAGCGAATGCGAAATCAAGTTATCTCTCTTGGTTCCCCTCTCCTTAATACGTATTCACGTCCGCTTCGGAAATGGAATAAGTCGCTCCCGGTTGTGCGTTGCATTCCCCGCAAAACATAGGAAAGGATCAACGTGAGTCTTACTCCGATCAAAAAAACATTCCCCTACGGCCAACATCAGGTCACTCTGGAAACCGGTGAAATCGCACGCCAGGCCAGCGGTGCCGTAATGGTGTCGATGGGCGATACCGTGGTACTGGTCTCCGTGGTTGGCGCCAAAAACGTCAAGCCGGGTCAGGATTTCTTCCCGCTGACGGTTGATTACATGGAGCGTACTTACGCTGCCGGCCGTATCCCGGGTGGTTTCTTTAAACGTGAAGGCCGTCCGTCGGAAAAAGAAATTCTGACTTCGCGCCTGATCGACCGTCCGCTGCGTCCGCTGTTCCCGGAAGGTTTCTACAACGAAGTACAAGTGGTTGCGACCGTGATGTCGGTGGATCCGGAAATTGATTCCGACATCCCGGCAATGCTGGGTGCATCCGCTGCGCTGGCAATTTCCGGTATCCCGTTTGACGGCCCGATTGGCGCCGCTCGCGTAGGTTACGCCGATGGTCAGTACATCCTCAATCCGACCAAGACCCAGCTGGAAACCACTCAACTGAATCTGGTGGTTGCCGGTACGCAGCAAGCGGTGCTGATGGTTGAATCGGAAGCTCAGGAACTGTCCGAAGCTGTGATGCTGGGTGCCGTAGTTTACGGTCACGAGCAGATGCAGAATGCCATCAACGCCATCAACGAACTGGCTGACGAAGTGAACCCGGTTCTGTGGGACTGGCAGCCGGCAGAAAAAGACGAAGCGCTGATCGCCAAGATGAAAGAGCTGTGCGAAGCCGATCTGAACCAGGCTTATCGCATCAAGCAGAAGCAGGCACGTTCGACCAAGGTGGATGAAATCCGCGATCGCGTGATGGCTGAGCTGATCACCGAAGACATGGATACCAAACAGGTTAACCACACCAAATCGGTGTTCTTCGATCTGGAAGCGAAAATCGTGCGTGGCCAGATTCTGGCCGGCGAGCCGCGTATCGATGGCCGCGATACCCGCACCGTACGTCCGATCTCCATCCGTACCGGCGTATTGCCGCGTACTCACGGTTCGGTACTGTTCACCCGTGGTGAAACCCAGGCACTGGTTGTGGCTACGCTGGGCACCAAGACCGACGAGCAGATCATCGACGCGTTGTCGGGTGAATACACCGAACGTTTCATGCTGCATTACAACTTCCCTCCGTACTCGACCGGCGAAACCGGCCGCGTGGGTTCGCCCAAGCGTCGTGAAATCGGCCATGGTCGTCTGGCCAAGCGTGCACTGGTAGCGGTGCTGCCGAAGCAGGAAGACTTCAGCTACTCGATGCGCGTGGTGTCGGAAATTACCGAATCCAACGGTTCCTCGTCGATGGCATCGGTATGTGGTGGCTGTCTGTCGCTGATGGACGCCGGTGTGCCGCTGAAAGACCACGTGGCAGGTATCGCCATGGGCCTGATCAAGGAAGGCAACCGCTTCGCCGTGCTGACCGACATCCTGGGTGACGAAGATCACCTGGGTGACATGGACTTCAAGGTGGCCGGTACCGAAAACGGCGTAACCGCGCTGCAGATGGACATCAAGATCAACGGCATCACCAAGGAAATCATGAAGGTGGCGCTGGATCAGGCAAAAGAAGGTCGCCTGCACATCCTCGGCATCATGAAAGGTGCGCTGGGCGAAGCGCGTCAGGAAGTGTCGCAGCACGCACCGCGCCTGTACACCATGAAGATCAATCCGGAGAAAATCCGTGATGTGATCGGCAAGGGCGGTTCGGTGATTCGCGCGCTGACCGAAGAAACCGGCACCCAGATCGATATCGGCGAAGACGGCACCATCACCATCGCTTCGGTGACTGGCGAAGGCGCCGATGCTGCACGCAAGCGTATCGAGCAGATCACTGCCGAAGTCGAAATCGGCCGGGTTTATGAAGGCACCGTGGTCAAGATTCTGGAATTCGGCGCCATCGTCAACATCATGCCGGGTCGTGATGGCTTGCTGCACGTATCGCAGATCGCCAACGAACGCGTCAACAAGGTGGACGACTACGTCAAGGAAGGCCAACAGGTTCGCGTCAAGGTGCTGGAGCAGGACGACAAGGGCAAGATTCGCCTGTCGATGAAGGCATTGCTGGCAGAAGCTGCCGCCGCACCGGCCCCGGCCGCCGAATAATTCGCGCATCGCGCTACAAGCAAGGCCCCGACTGGTTTCGGGGCCTTTTTTTGTTGCCGGCTTAGGCTCATAATGCCGCTCCCGTCTGTTTGGAGAACGTCAAATGTCCCTTTCCGCCCCACGTTTGCGCCAGCTGCTCGCTATTTCTCCGCGACATTCACTCATCATCATGCTGTTGGCGTTGCTGGTCGGCGCCGGCTGGAGTCGCGCTGCCAAGCGCGCGGCGGAAGAGATACAGGGTACCGTGGTTGGAGTTGCCGACGGCGATACCATTACTGTGCTCGATTCCGGCCAGCAGCAACACAAAATCCGTTTTGCCTTTATCGATGCGCCGGAAAAGGCGCAGCCGTTCGGCCAGGCGGCAAAAAAGGCGCTGTCGGACAAGGTCTATCGGCAGCAGGTACGGGTCGATATTCTCGAACAGGACAAATATGGCCGCAGCGTTGGCCGGGTGTGGCTGGGCGAGCAGGATATCAATCTGGGCCAGCTTGCCGAGGGGTACGCTTGGCATTACCAGTATTACGCACGCAAAACTCAAGGCCGCGACGATTTCCAGCGCTATGCGGTTGCCGAGCAGCAGGCACGCGAACAGCGGCTGGGGTTGTGGCAGGACGAAAACCCCACTCCGCCATGGAATTTCCGCCGCGCAAGGAAGTCTGCCGCAGTGCTTCGCGATGAACGAGCGTCGGCTGGCGCAGAACCGCCGCAGCAGGCGGCCGACGGCGGGCGTTAAGGTATGCAGCCGCAGCAGGCGCGCATCCTCGCCGGCTTCTATTTCTTCTATTTTGCCTTCGTCGGCGCATTTTCACCGTACTGGGGTTTGTATCTGCAGTCGTTGCAGTTTTCCGCCTGGCAAATCGGCATCCTCATGTCGCTTACCCAGATCATGCGGATTTTTGCCCCCAACGTCTGGGGCTGGGTTGCCGACCGCACCGGCAAGCGTGGCCGCATCATCCGGCTGGCGGCGCTGATCAGCCTGCTCAGCTATGCCGGAATTTTCATCGGGAATGGCTTTAGCGTGTTGTTGGTCGCGCTGGCCAGTATGAGTTTTTTCTGGAGTGCCTCACTGCCGCTGGTCGAAGCGATCACTCTGTCGCTGCTCGGCAGGCAGACTTCCGGTTACAGCCGCATCCGGCTGTGGGGCTCGGTGGGTTTCGTTGTTGCTTCGGTATCGATCGGCCACCTGCTGGAACGTGTCGGTGTGCAATATCTGCCGGCGACAGTATTGCTGCTGATGGCCGGCATTGCCGTTTATGCCTGGTGGATACCCGAATCGCCGGCAAGCGCCCACGCCACCGATAGCGGCAGGCTTGGCGATATCCTGCGCCAGCCGGCTGTGATCGCCTTGTTTGCCGCATGTTTCTTCATGGCGCTGGCACACGGCCCGTATTACACCTTCTATTCGATCCATCTGGCCGAATATGGCTACAGCAAAAGCAGCATCGGCTATTTGTGGTCGATTGGTGTGATTGCTGAAATCATCGCATTCGCTCTGATGCAGCGCATCATTGCTGCGCTCGGCTTGCGAACGTTGTTTTTGCTGGGGCTGCTATTGGCCGGGCTCAGGTTTCTGGTGATTGCCTGGCTGGCGGATTCGATCGTACTGATGTTGCTGGCGCAGGTATTGCACGCGGCAACATTCGGTACGCATCACGCAGCGTCGATTGCGCTGATCCATCGTTTCTTTCAGGGCCGGCATCAGGCCAAGGGGCAGGCCTTGTACATCAGTGCGTCGTTTGGCCTGGGCGGTACGCTGGGCGGGCTGGCAACCGGCGCATTGTGGGGCTCGCTCGGCGCAGGCTGGATTTTCACGCTGGCGGCACTGTCAGCCGGAGCTGGTTTGCTGGTAGCCCAACGCTGGCTTAAATGCTGAACGATATTGCATAGCAGCAAAAAACCGGCCCGGCGGGCTGGCAATGTTGTGTTTCTGTGTATAATCAAAGGCTCTCCTTAAGCATTAGAGAAGCAGGATATGGCCGGCAAAACGCTCTACGACAAACTCTGGGAAAATCATGTAGTGCATCAGGAGGCTGATGGCACCGCATTGCTGTATATCGACCGTCACCTGATCCACGAAGTGACCAGCCCGCAGGCGTTTGAAGGCCTGAAACTGGCCGGCCGCAAGCCGTGGCGCATTTCCTCGATCGTCGCCACCGCCGATCACAATACCCCGACCGATCACTGGGAGCAGGGGATTCAGGATCCGATTTCGCGCCAGCAGGTAGAAACGCTGGATGCGAATATTCGTGAAGTCGGCTCGCTGGCCTACTTTCCGTTCAAGGACAAAGGCCAGGGCATTGTTCACGTGGTTGGACCAGAGCAGGGTGCAACTCTGCCGGGCATGACTGTAGTCTGTGGCGATAGCCATACCTCGACCCATGGCGCATTTGCCTGTCTGGCGCATGGTATCGGCACCTCCGAAGTGGAGCACGTGCTGGCCACCCAGACATTGGTGGCAAAAAAATCCAAAGCCATGTTGATTCGTGTTGACGGTGAACTGGGCAAGGGCGTGACTGCCAAAGACGTAGCGCTGGCCATTATCGGCAAAATCGGCACTGCCGGCGGCACCGGTTATGCCGTGGAATTCGGCGGCTCGGCGATTCGCAGCCTGAGCATGGAAGGCCGCATGACCTTGTGCAATATGGCGATTGAAGGTGGCGCGCGTGCCGGTATGGTGGCTGTTGACGACAAAACCATCGACTACGTCAAGGATCGCCCGTTTGCGCCGAAAGGCGACGTCTGGGCCAAAGCCGTGGAATTCTGGCACACGCTGGTGTCCGACGCTGATGCGCAATTCGACGCTGTGGTGGAACTGAAAGCCGAAGAGATTTTGCCGCAGGTGACCTGGGGCACTTCGCCGGAAATGGTGACTACCGTTGATGGTCGCGTACCCGATCCGGCGCAGGAAGCCGATCCGGTGAAAAAAGGCGGCATCGAACGCGCATTGAAATACATGGGCCTGGAAGCCAACACCCCGATTACGCAGATTCCGGTCGACAAGGTGTTTATCGGCTCCTGCACCAACTCGCGCATCGAAGACTTGCGTGCCGCGGCGGAAGTGGCCAAGGGTCGCAAGAAGGCCGACAACGTTAAACTGGTATTGATTGTGCCGGGCTCGGGCTTGGTCAAGGCGCAGGCAGAGGCAGAAGGTCTGGACAAGATTTTCATCGAAGCCGGTTTTGAATGGCGTCAGCCGGGCTGCTCGATGTGTCTGGCAATGAATGCCGACCGTCTGGAGCCGGGCGAGCGCTGTGCATCGACGTCCAACCGCAATTTTGAAGGGCGTCAGGGGCAGGGTGGGCGTACCCATCTGGTGAGCCCGGCCATGGCTGCTGCTGCGGCCATTGCCGGCCATTTCGTCGACGTGCGGACATTTGCCTAAGGAGCGGCCAAGATGCAGAAATTTACCCAACTCAATGGCCTGGTTTGCCCGCTGGATCGTGCCAATGTCGATACCGATGCGATTATCCCCAAGCAGTTCCTGAAATCGATCAAGCGTGCCGGTTTCGGCCCGAATCTGTTTGACGAATGGCGTTATCTGGACCACGGCGAGCCGGGAATGGATAACAGCCAGCGCCCAGTAAACCCGGATTTCGTACTGAACTTCCCGCGTTTCAAGGGCGCGCAGGTGTTGCTGGCACGTGAAAATTTCGGCTGCGGCAGCTCGCGTGAGCATGCGCCGTGGGCATTGGAAGACTATGGCTTCCGCGTGGTGATTGCACCGAGTTTTGCCGACATTTTCTTCAACAACTGTTTCAAGAATGGGCTGCTGCCTATCGTTCTGTCGGCCGAGATTGTCGACAAGCTGTTCCAGCAGTGTGCCGCCAGCGAAGGTTATCGTCTGAATGTGGATTTGCAGAATCAGACTGTGACCACGCCGGCAGGTGAAGCGTTTGCATTTGATATCACCGAGTTCCGCAAGCATTGCCTGCTGAATGGCCTGGATGAAATTGGCCTGACGCTGGCCCATGCCGAGAAGATCAAGGCGTTTGAGGCTCAACGTCGCTTGACTCAGCCTTGGCTATTCGCCTGAGGTAAGCACGCCATGTCGCTGCCAGCCACTCAGACTGAACTGGAACGCATTCGCGGCGAATGCCGGATCATGGTGAAAAACCGCGCCTTTGTTTCGGCTGGCGCGGCCACCATTCCGGTTCCGGGCGCAGATGTGCTGGCTGACATGGCGGTGTTGTCGACCATGCTGCAGACCATCAATGAGCAGTTTGGCCTGTCGCAGCAGGATCTGGATCAGCTTGATCCGGAAATGCGCAAGTTTGCGCTGGCCGCTGCGGGCAGCATCGGCAGCAAGCTGATCGGCAAAATGATCACCAGGCAACTGGTGGCACTGGTATTCAAGAAATTTGGTGTACGTTTTGTTTCCAGGCAGGTGGTGCGGTTTGTGCCATTGCTGGGGCAGGCGGTGGCCGCTGGCCTGAGTTACGGCGTGATCGCCCGTATCGGTTATGCCCATATCGATGATTGTTATCGGGTCGCGCAGCAAGTGCAGCGCGCCCTTGTTTCAGTGAAAGCAGAGTAAGCAATGAAAGTTCTGGTTCTACCTGGTGATGGTATTGGTCCTGAGATTGTTGCGCAGGCCGTGCGTGTGTTGGAAAAACTGCAGGCCGATGGCTTGCCGCTGGAATTGCAGCATGCGCCGCTGGGTGGCGCCGCTTACGATCAATACGGCTCGCCCTATCCGGAATTCACGCAGAAACTGGCGCGTGAAGCCGATGCCATCCTGCTCGGCGCCGTTGGCGGCCCGCAATACGATACGCTGGATCGCCCGCTGCGCCCGGAACGCGGCCTGCTGGCCATCCGCAAGGATCTGAATCTGTTCGGCAACCTGCGTCCGGCCATTCTCTATCCGGAACTGGCTGGCGCTTCGTCGCTGAAGCCGGAAGTGGTATCGGGCCTGGATATCATGATCGTGCGTGAATTGACCGGCGACATCTATTTCGGCCAGCCACGCGGCATTCGCACCAACGAAGCCGGCGAGCGCGAAGGCTTCAACACCATGTTGTACAGCGAGTCGGAAGTGCGTCGCATTGCCCACGTGGCATTCGGCATTGCGATGAAGCGCAACAAGAAGCTGTGTTCGGTAGACAAGGCCAACGTGCTGGAATGTACCGAATTCTGGAAAGAAATCATGATCGACGTGGCCAAGGAATACCCGGAGGTAGAACTGAGCCACATGTACGTCGACAACGCCGCGATGCAGTTGGTGCGCGCGCCGAAGCAGTTCGACGTGATTGTGACCGGCAATATCTTCGGCGACATCCTGTCGGACGAAGCGTCGATGCTGACCGGCTCGATCGGCATGCTGCCGTCGGCGTCGCTGGATCAGAACAACAAGGGTCTGTACGAGCCATGCCACGGTTCGGCGCCGGACATTGCCGGCAAGAATGTCGCCAATCCGCTGGCCACGATTCTGTCGGTGGCGATGATGCTGCGTTACTCGTTTGCCCAGGAAGACGCTGCGCAACGTGTCGAAAATGCCGTGAAAAAGGTGCTGGCACAAGGTTACCGCACTGCGGACATTTACGAGCCGGGCACGCAGAAAGTTTCCACCACAGGTATGGGCGATGCCGTGCTGGCAGCGCTATAATTGTTTTTCGTTAAGTATTTGGCAATAAGGGATTAATCATGCGAGTAGGTTTGGTCGGCTGGCGCGGGATGGTCGGTTCGGTGCTGATGCAGCGAATGAAAGAAGAAAATGACTTCGACACAATCGAGCCGATTTTCTTCACCACCTCGAACGTTGGTGGCAAGGGTCCGGATATCGGCAAGGATGTGCCGCCGCTGAAAGACGCAAAGAACATCGACGAACTGAAAGCGATGGACGTCATCATCACCTGTCAGGGCGGTGATTACACCACCGAAATCCACCCTAAGCTGCGTGCAGCTGGCTGGAATGGTTACTGGATCGACGCCGCTTCGACACTGCGCATGGTCGACGGTGCCGAAATCATTCTCGACCCGGTTAACCGTAACGTGATCGACGCTGCGCTGGCCAAAGGCGGCAAGGATTTCATCGGCGGCAACTGTACCAACAGCCTGATGCTGATGGGCGTGGGCGGTCTGTTCAAGGCCGGTCTGGTCGAGTGGGTCAGCTCGATGACTTACCAGGCTGCATCCGGTGCCGGTGCACAGAACATGCGTGAGCTGATCAGCCAGATGGGCGCGGCCCATGCATCGGTGGCGGACCTGCTGGCCAATCCGTCGTCGGCGATTCTGGAAATCGATCGCAAACTGGCGGAAACCATGCGTTCCTCGCAGTACCCGACCGACCAGTTTGGCGTGCCACTGGCTGGCAGCCTGATTCCGTGGATCGACAAGCAGCTGGATAACGGCCAGTCGAAGGAAGAGTGGAAAGGCCAGGCTGAGGTCAACAAGATTCTCGGCACTGCGCAGACCATCCCGGTTGACGGCCTGTGTGTACGTATCGGCGCGATGCGTTGCCACAGCCTAGCGCTGACCATCAAGCTGAACAAAGACCTGCCGCTGGCAGAAATCGAAAGCCTGATCCAGGGCGGCAACCAGTGGGTGAAATTCGTGCCGAACCAGCGCGAAATCTCGATGCGCGAACTGACCCCGACTTCGATTACCGGTGGTTTGCAGGTAGGCGTGGGTCGGGTGCGCAAGCTGAACATGGGCCCCGAATACGTCAGCGCTTTCGTCTGCGGCGACCAGCTGCTGTGGGGCGCCGCCGAGCCGCTGCGCCGCATGTTGCGGATTCTGCAAGAGCGTTGAGCCAATAAAAAAACAGCCGGCTAACCCGGCTGTTTTTATCTCTGCAAGCTAAACGCGAACGCTTAATGATCCCAGTTCGATTGAGCGGAACGGAACGCGCCTTCGATCTGGCTGAACAGCGGTTTGTAAGTCTCGGTAACGTATGGGCGCAGCAACGCCAGTACCTGACGCACACCGCGTTTGCTGGTTTCCTCGGTGATCGGGTCTTTCGGGTTGGCGGTCTGCTGGAAAGCGAACCAGAATTTGACAATGATCCAGCAATTGACCACCAGAGTATCGATTTCGTCGTCATTGGCCTGGATGAAGCTGAGTTTGACGAATTCACGGAACAGCCGCGTCAGGATTTCAATGATCTCTTCGCGTACGAATTTCTGGTAGGCTTCCGCCAGTTTCTCGTTGCGCGCCAGCAATCCCGGCAGATCGTAAAACATGAAGCGGAATTTCCACATGCCGTGGAAAGCGGTATCCAGATACTTGAGCATGTCCGATGCTTCGATCTGCACGTTGCCGGGCACCGACAGGCGGGTCTGCATGAAGCTGCGATATTGCAGGAAAATCTGGTAAATGATCTCTTCCTTGTTGCGGAAGTGATAATACAGATTGCCCGGACTGATTCCGAGGTGGGCTGCGATATGATTGGTCGTGATCGCGCGTTCGCCATGCTCGTTAAAAAGTTCCAGGCTGGCTTGTATAATCCGGTCGTAGGTTTTGATTCTGGGCATGTAGAAACTCTGTCAGATTGGATCGGCGGCGAACGGAACAACCGTTTACTGCAAAAACGTATAGGCTAATTTAGGCATCTTCTAAAATATTAACTCTAATTATAGTTTAGAGTTTGTTTTTGTGCAATGCAGCAATGACTTATTAAGTATTCGAAAAATTCGAATAGTTGTAGCATTGAGCTTTTTATTCCAAGAATATTCCGTCTTCCATATTGGTGTAGTGAATCCGATCATGCAATGTGAAATTCTCTATTTTGCGCGTTTGCGCGAAACTTTTGGCAAGGCACACGAGGCGGTAGCCTTGCCGGCCGCGGTAACATCGGTTGATTCTCTGCTGGACTGGTTGCGCTTGCGCGGCGAGCCGTGGTCGAGCGAACTCGCTGCAGGCAAGATGTTTCGCATTGCCGTCAATCAGGAAATGGCCAATGGCTCGACTGCGCTGGCGGATGGTTGCGAGATCGCCATTTTCCCACCGGTGACCGGAGGCTGAAGCGTGATCAGTGTGCAGGCTGAAGATTTCGATCTGGGCGCGGAAGTGCGCCTGCTGCGGCAGGAAAAACCGACGATCGGTGCAGTGGTTGCGTTCGTTGGTCTGGTGCGCGATTTGAACGACGGTGACAGCGTTGCCGCGATGACGCTAGAGCACTATCCGGGCATGACCGAAAAGGCATTGCAGCAGATTGTTGCCGAAGCCGGGCAGCGCTGGCAGTTGCTTGGTACCTGCGTCATTCATCGTATCGGCCCGCTGCAGCCAACCGACCAGATCGTACTGGTGGCCGTTGCAGCGGCGCATCGTGGCGATGCCTTTGCCGCCTGCGAATTCATCATGGATTTTCTCAAAACCCGTGCACCGTTCTGGAAAAAAGAAACTACCGCGAATGGTGAACGCTGGGTAGACGCTCGCGAAAGCGATGATTCCGCTGCCGAACGCTGGAATTAGGCGCTTGAAATAAGGCGCCGCATCACCATATTTTTGGCTGGTGCGTTTTATCCGGATTCCGAATTGAATCAC
>CALMFQ010000085.1 GCA_937863215.1 uncultured Pseudomonadota bacterium | reverse complement strand
CAGCGCCGAGCGCATGCAGCCGGTGCTGAGCGCAGTACGCCAGCTGCTGGCGCAAACGCCGGAGCGCGCAGCAGTCGAGCAGGCACTGCTCGATACCACGCTTGCACTTGCGCGCGTCAGCTTCGAGCCGGCGCACCGTGCGGTGTGGATGATGTTGCTGAACCGCGAGCAATTCCATCCGTCCAGCGCATTCGACGATCTTTACGGCACCTTCGTCGGGCCGATCTACCGGCTGCTGGGCCAACTGATCGGCAGGCTGACCGCGCAGGCCCCGACGGCGCGCGACACCACGCTGCTGGTGCATGCGTATCTGGGCCAGCTGATCGGTTTCACCGTGGCGCGTACCAGTCTGGCACGCAGTCTGGGCGAGCCTGCCGCAGCGGCGACAGACGACATCGACAGCGCAATCGGCGCCGTCGAGCGCTTCAGCCGCATGGCAATCCGCGGCATGCGCGCCGGGCCATGCGACTGAATGCGTGGCAGAGTTGCCCGATTTTTGATCAATGGCGGATTTCCGTTACATTTCATCGATTTGTCACGCTTGTTCAACAATTCATCCACACGAAATGTGCACAAGCCGCCGGCTTGTACATGAAATCCGTTCTTACTCCTGTCAGTCTGCCAACCGCTCTGGCATTGGTCTGCAGACTGGCCTGCAAGCCAGTACCAGAGCGGCCTGCAGCCTTGCTGCAAATTGCGTAGTCGTCGCTGACGAATACCTTGGCCTGGCGCGGGCGGATGAACACCCGCTCGCCAACCTTGAACTCGCGGCTTTGATACACCTCGCGCGTCAGCTCCGCTTCAACGATTTGCTTGCTGTCCTGCGGCGTCATTTCCAGCCGCACCACCGGGCCGATGGCGCGGATGTGGTCGATTGTCACCGGCAGCGCGTTGCCGATTGCGCTGCGGTCGATATGGAATAAACGCCCGATACACCTCAGATACCGGACCACGGCAAGCGCGGTGCGACCAGCCGCCGGCCTGCGTCGCCATTTACCCGGCCAAAGCGTGCGTCACCGGATTCCCAGGCGTGCTGTGCTGCGGCGATACCGGCCTTGTCGCGGCCGACAAAATTCCACCACATCAATACCGGCGTGGCGAACGGTTCGCCGCCCAGCAGCAGCATGCGGCAATCGGCAGACGGGTGCAGTGCAACGGTGCTACGCCCCTGCCCCAGATAAGCCAGCTTGTCGGTGGCGCAGGTCTGGCCATCGATGGTCACGCTGCCGGACAGCGGCAGGATGGCGTATTCGAAATCGCGGCGCAGGGCGATGTCTATCGGGGCGCCGGCACCGCTGCAGATATCCATTCCCAGTAGTGGCGAATACAACCGGGCCGGTGCGCTGCGGCCGCAATAGTCGCCGGCCAGCAACGTAAAGCTGCAGCCGGATTCGTCCCAGCACGGCAGATCCGGGTAATGATCGAATGCCGGCGCACAATCGGCAACGCTGGCAGGCAACGCAATCCACAACTGCGCCAGATGCAGCCGGCCCGTGCCGGGCAGTGAATCTTCGGTATGCACGATACCGCGCCCGGCGGTCATCAGGTTGACCTGGCCGGGGCGGATCAGTTGCTCGCTGCCAAGGCTGTCGCGGTGCAATACCTCACCTTCGATCAGCCAGGTAAACGTCTGCAGGCCGGTATGCGGATGCGCACCGACATGCATGCCGCCGGCGCCGGCTTCCAGCGGCCCGGCGTGGTCGAGAAAACACCATGCACCCACCATGCGCCGCTGCCGCGTGGGCAGCAGGCGCCGCACTTGCAAGCCATTACCCAGATCGGTAATACGGGCGCCGACAAACTCGATTGCATTCATTTGCATCCTCCATCGCCGCCTGGCTGTGGCACAGGCCGTCATGCACACGCAACAGGCGCGGCACAACCAAACGGGTACTTACCGATTGAAAACGGGGAAAAATACTATATATAATTACAGCTCAATAAACAGTGCAATGTCGAATTAACCGGGAGACATCATGCAGCTCAGCATCAACCGTTATCGTATCAAACGCCAGGCGCTGTTCAGCCACAATGCCGGCCCCGGCGGTGCCGAGCGCCTGTGCGTCGAAGTCCGTTCCGCCGACGAGGCGCATCGGCTGTTTCTGCAGCATGCGGCACAACTGGATAGCGGCGAGGAGCTGGAAGCACGATTGTCGCCCGACGGCGTGTTCTGGCGCGCATCCGGTACGCACCGCAACTGGGTACGTGAAGAATGCGGCTGGCTGCCGGAATGGGAAACGACTGCAACGCCCTGCGCCTGAACCGTACGCGGGGCGGCACTCGGCCCGTAATTCATGTTACGTAACGCGAATTCAGCGCCGTTGCAGCACCGCCAGTTGCCGTACCCGCTCGAACAGGCAGATTGCCGCAGCCGCACCGACATTCAGCGATTCGGTGCGGCCGGACATCGGAATGATGGCGCGTGTATCGACCTGTTGCAGCAAATCTGCCGATACGCCCTGGCCTTCGTTGCCGAACACGATGGCGACCGGGCCGGTCAGATCCAGGCTGTACAGCGAAACGGCAGCGGCGAGATGAGTGGCGATCACGCTACCGGCAAAATCGCCGGCCACCTGCGGCAAGTTGGCGCGCTCGACGATGTTGATGCCGAAATGCGCACCCATCGCCGCGCGCAGTACCTTGGGCGACCAGCAGTCGGCGCAGGCGGGGCTGAGATAGATGGTGTCCACCCCCGCTGCGGCGGCAGTGCGCAGGATAGTGCCGACGTTGCCGGGGTCCTGGATATCCTCCAGCAGTACCGCACAGCCGTCGCGCAGCGCCGGTCGCGGCGCGGGTATATCGATCAGCAGCACAATGCCAACCTGCGCTTGCAGTTCGAACAGTTTGCCGAACAGCGCATCCGGCAATTGCACCACGCATTGCGGATCGATGCGCGCCAGCAGCGCACGGATTTCCACATGGGCGGCGGCACTTTCGGCAAGAATGCAACGTTGCGGCGCGGTTCCGGCATCGATACAGGTCTGCGCCAGGTGAATGCCTTCCAGCAATGCCTGCTGCGCTTTGCGCCGCTCGCGCGCGGATTCTCCCAGACGCTGCAGTTGTTTGATGAACGGGTTTTGTGCGGAAGAAATGGATTGCATCATGAAGAAGAAGCGGCGGCCGGGCTGGTACCTGCAAGCTGGCCGAGACTGCGGACACCAAGCAGGCAAATCTGTTTGAAGCCATTATACCCGGCTTCATCGAGCGGGCGCAGGCCGGCCCGGTCGGCAAGGATCAGACCGATCGGCCTGTCGCCGACGCACAGCGACATCAGCAGGAATTCGCCATCGCCGACGCAGGTGTTCCAGTCGGCCGGCAAGTGAGGCCGGTATTGTGCCGCATTGCTGGCGTTGATCCAGATACTGGCGGTTTTCTGCTGCAGTTTGGCCAGCAATGCCGATTGCCGGGTATCGAACTGGAACCGGGCGAGCGGATCGGCAGCATCGACGCCCAGTGCGTAACGCACCCGTAGCGTGCACTGATCGGCTCCGAGCAGCGCAAACACCACCCGCTGCAGTTGCAGCCCCTGCTGCAGTTCGCGCAGGATCAGCGACATGGTCTGGTTGAAATTGGCGGCCCTGCCCAGCTGCGCCTGCAATTGCTGCATCCGGTCGGGCTCCGGCGCTGACGGCGCGGCATCGGCCGATTGCGCCGGTTCGGCTCCGGTGGCGGCTGCCTGCGGTGTTCTGCTCCAACTGCCGGGCAGCAAAGGCAGCCACGCTGCCGGCGGCGGAACCTGCGGGTGCGGCCATTGCCGGGCAAAATCGAGGATCACCTTTTGGCTGCGGTTCCAGATGGCATCCGTATCGCGCCGCGCCAGTTCCGCCATGCTGCCGAGGTGCTGCCACAGCTGCGGATGCTGCCAGCCGGCAATGCACTGGCGTGCGAAGCCGATGGCCAGTTGCAGCGTCAGCGCGCGTGGGCTGGTTGCGCTGTCGGCCGCCAGCAATTCGGCCAGCGATGCCGGCAGCGCCTCTTGCTGCAGCAGCGTCAGCTGCAATTCGGTCAGCGATGTGCCGAGCAAGCTGCGCTGCACTTCGGCGTCATCCTGCAGCGGCGACGCATGCCATGGCGCCCAATGCCGCGCCAGTTGCGGCTCGTGCAGCGCCAGCTGGCACCAGGCCTGGTTGTGCAGCAAGGCTGCGACATAGACTTCTTCCGGCTTCATGTCGAGCCGCGCCACTGCCCAGTCGCGCGCCAGATCGGCGGCCTGATGTGCGATCAGGATTTGCTGCAGCAGCAAGGCGTATTCGCCCGAGCCGGGTTTGAGCCGTTCTTCGATCAACGGCAGATGGCCGAACTGCTGCTGGAAACGTTCGACGCCGATCAGCTTCAGCGCGTTTTCCACCCCAGTCACTTCCGAAGCAAACTCGCCGCGCTGGCGGTTGTTGACTGCTTTCAGCAGCAGGAACACCAGAAACGGATCGGTCTGGACCACGCGCGCCAGGTCGGCCGGCGATGGATCTGCAGCGGTCTGCTGCAATTGGTTCAAACGCGCACGCGTTGCCGCCAGGATCGCCAGCGGTCGGGTTTTCCAGCGCGCGACCCATTGCGCAGCAGAGCGCGGCAGGTCAGCTTGGGCAGTTGCCATCGGGAATTCGCCAGATTAGCAGGTTGGAATCGTTCCAGTCCGGAATCACTTCGACCCGGTCGGGCTCGCAGTCGGGAACGCCGAAAGTATTGCTGATGAACAGGCTGCCCGGCGGCATTTCCCGTTGTACCTTGCGCCACAGCCGCGCCATCGGTGCCGGCGACAGATAGGCGTAAACGACATCGTAGTCACGCAAGTCGAGCGACCAGAAATCACCATAGCGCACCCGCACCGGCGAGCGCATCAGTTTGCCGGCCAGCCAGGCAATGCTCCATGGGCCGAAAGCCGACTCGATGCCCTCTACCTGCGCCGCCGGTACGTTGCGCTGCAAGCGGCGCACCAGGCCGCCGGTACCACAGCCCAGGTCGAGAATGCGTGGCCGCGGCAGCGGCGCAACCAGCCCGGCCAGATGCGACTCGACCCTGGTGCTGCTGAGGAACAATGGCACGCGCTCGCGCACCACGTTGCCAAACACCAGCAGCAAACCCAGCAGCGCAAACGGCGCCAGTGCCGCCAGCTGCGGATGATCCAGGCTGGTGTACAGCAAGGGCCAGAATACGGCCTGAATCGGCAGCCACCAGCGCGGCAGCCGGGCGAGATGGCTGAACAATGCTGCCACCGCGCCCTGCAGCAATGCCAGCAGCAGCCCGGTATCGAACAGCGGCAGCGCGTTGCCGACTCTCAGCAACAGCAGGCTGAACGGCAGTGCGGCAACTTGCAGCAACGCGGCCTGCAGCGCCACCGGCATGCGATGCCATAGCTGCGCGGGCATCGCTTACTTGCCTGCGTGGTTCTTGCCCGGCGGGGCTTCGGCGGCGGGTTCCGCTGCGGCAGCGTGGTCGCCGATCAGCGTCTGGGCATCGATCGCCTTGCCGCCTTCGCGCATGATGTTCTGCTCGGTTTCATGATTCAGCACGGTAATGCTGATGCGACGGTTGATCGGATTGTGCAGGTTTTCGGTGTCGAACGGTGTCGCCGACGCCAGTCCGACCACGCGAATGATTTTTTCATCGGCAATGCCGCCTTCCAGCAGCACGCGCCGGCAAGCGTTGGCACGATCCGCCGACAGCTCCCAGTTGCTGTAGCCGCGCTCACCCGACGAAAACGGTGTGGCATCGGTATGGCCGGCCAGGCTGATGCGGTTCGGCACCTCGTTCAGCAGGCTGGCGATTTCGCGCAGGATTTCGCGCGTATATGGCTTGAGTTCGGCCGCGCCGGAATCGAACATCGGCCGGTTTTTTTCATCGACAATCTGGATACGCAGACCTTCCGCTGTCATGTCGATCAGCATCTGATTCTTGAACTGCGCCAGGGCAGGTTTGGATTCGAGCAGTTTTTCGGCGCGCTGGCGCAAATCCTGCAGCATTTTCATTTCACGCTTGCGATCCTGCTCCTTGTTGAAGGAACGCTTCGCCGAGCTCTCGCCGCGCTTGACCTGGCCCGAGCTGCGGCTCAAGTCCTGACCTCCGCCCTTGACGATACTGTCGGCATCGCCGCTACCCGAGCCGCCAGCCAATGCCACCTTCAGCGGCGACTTGAAATAATCGGCAATGCCTTTCAGATCGCCCTTGCTGGTTGAGCCGAGCAGCCACATCAGCAGGAAAAACGCCATCATCGCGGTCACGAAGTCGGCGTAGGCGATTTTCCAGGCTCCGCCGTGATGGCCGCCGCCACCCTTCTTGATTTTCTTGACGATAATCGGCCGTTGGGAATCATCGCTCATCGCCGGCCCCCTTATTTACCTTTGGTGCTCTTGACGTGATCTTCCAGCTCCTTGAAGCTCGGGCGATCGACGCCGTCCATCGCCTTGCGGCCAAACTCCACCGCGACCTGCGGCGCATAGCCGTTGAGGCTGGCAAGCAGGATGGTCTTGATGGTCTGGTACACCTTGGTCGAGTCATTGGCGCGCGCTTCCAGCACCTTGGCCAATGGGCCGACAAAGCCGTAAGCAAGCAGAATACCGAGGAAGGTGCCGACCAGCGCATGGGCAATCAGGATGCCCAGTTCGGCAGGCGGCAGGCCGACGTTTTCCATCGTATGCACCACCCCCATTACCGCGGCAACGATACCGAATGCCGGCAGGCCGTCGGCCAGCGTGGAAACCGCGTGCGACGGCTCTGCCGCCTCATGGTGGTGGCCTTCGATTTCGATATCCATCAGGTTTTCGATTTCGAATGCATTCAGATTGCCCCCTACCATCAGGCGCAGATAGTCGGCGATGAATTCGGTTACATGGTGGTCATGCACCACGCTGGCGTATTTGGAAAAGATCGGGCTGTTCTCCGGCGATTCGACATCGCCTTCAATCGACATCAGGCCCTCCTTGCGCACCTTCGACAGCAATTCGAAATGCAGCGCAAACAGGTCCATGAAAAACGCCTTGTTATACGGCGACGATTTGAAAATGCTCGGCAGCGCCTTTACCGTAGCCTTCAGCGGCTTGCCGCCATAGGCGACCACAAATGCGCCCAATGCGCCGCCAAAGATCATCACGACCTCCAGCGGCTGCCACAGACCCGCCAGATGCCCCCCCGCCGCCGCGTAACCGCCAAAGATCATCGCACAGGCGATAACATAGCCGATGATGACAAACATGCGCTGGATTCTCCGGAAACAAGAGGATGCGAAACAGTGACCTATTAATACTTAAACCATTGGCAGCCATTCGTCCAGCCGTAAATGGCTTGGCAACGCCATTTGCAAGGCCATGTGCCGGTGCCGGCGGTTTACGGTGGCTGCAGCCGGCGCTTCATTGCTAACATAGGCGGATAAACAAGATTCCAACCGGATTTTATCGAGACCAAGCATGCAATTGTTATCCCTTTACCCCGACCGCTGGAAGGCGCTGGCGAATGAAACCGCCGAATGGCACTTTGCCGACGGCCAGCATTTGCGCTACCGCCTGTTTACCGTCGATTGTGGCGAGCTGTGGCTGAAAAGCGGCCGGCTGGTGGCCTGCGATCCGCTCAACGGCCTGCAATGGCGCGACAATAGCGAACTGCAGCTGACACCGGGCAAATACCGCGTAGTTGTCACCGTGGCCGATATCAGCGACGCTCTCGACGGCTCGCACCTGCGTGAAGCTTACCTGTCGCTGCTGTTGAGCGAGGCACCGGTGGCCGGCTGGCGCTTTCTCTCGCCGGCGCCGCCCAGTGTCGAATTGCCGCGCCTGGGCGACCATGAGTTCATTCCGGTGAATATCGAATCGGGCCTGATCGCGCTTGCCGATGCCGACGCAATCGAACGCCTGATGCCCGACCCGGCCGACAGCGACTGGGAATGGGATCTGATCGACAGCGGCGACGAGGACGCCTGGGTGGCGCAGCTCGACGATGCCCAACATCTGTGCGCCGGCACCGCCAATATTGCATTGCCCAACGCCGAGGATGGCGAGAACCTGATTCTCAGCCAGGCCGGCTGGGGGCCGGGCAGCTACGCACTGGTCGGCACCTACGCCGCCGACGGCACGCTGACCGGGGTGCATATCGATCTGGCAGTGCTGCCGCTGGCACCGCTACCGGAATGGGATTGAGCCCATCGCCCTCGGGAGACCGCCATGCGTGCCATGCAGCTCGATGCGCCACACCAGCCGCTGCGGCTGGTCGATCTGCCGCAGCCGCAACCGGATGCCGGCCAATTGCTGCTACGCGTCGAGGCCTGTGGTGTGTGCCGCACCGACCTGCACTTGCTCGATGGCGAATTGCCCGACCCGATCTGGCCGATTGTGCCGGGGCATGAAATCGTCGGCCGCATCGCCGCCATCGGCTTTGGCGTCAGCGGTTTCAGCATCGGCCAGCGCATTGGCGTACCCTGGCTGGGATGGACCTGCGGCAAGTGCGAATATTGCCTGAGCGGCCACGAGAATCTGTGCGATGCCGCGCGCTTTACCGGCTATCAGCTCGACGGCGGCTATGCCGAATACACTCTGGTCGATCAGCGCTACGCGTTGCCGCTGCCGGATAATCGGCCGGCAGCCGAGCTGGCGCCGCTGCTGTGCGCCGGATTGATCGGCTACCGCACGCTGCGCATGGCCGGAGCGGCACAACATGTTGGCATTTACGGTTTTGGGGCGGCGGCACATATCCTGGCGCAACTACTGCGCCAGCAGCAGCGGCCGTTTTACGCCTTTACCCGCCCCGGCGATCTGGCCACGCAGCGGTTTGCGCTGCAGCTCGGCGCAGCCTGGGCCGGTGCCAGCGATGCCATGCCGCCGCACGCGCTGGACGCGGCGCTGATTTTTGCCGCTGCCGGTGAACTGGTACCGCAGGCGCTGCGGATGGTGAAAAAAGGTGGCACGGTGGTATGCGGCGGTATTCACATGAGCGACATCCCCGCCTTTCCCTATCAGATATTGTGGGGCGAACGGACGCTGAAATCGGTCGCCAACCTGACCCG